>NZ_JAZTZI010000033.1:0-61121 GCF_045637405.1 Anaerovibrio sp. | reverse complement strand
GGTATTATGGCCTATACCCGTAACATTTTGGGTTATGACCACGCATTTCTGGCAGGATGGATTTTACTTATTGCATACCTTTCTATCTTATGGGCCAACGCTACCGCCACCATTATCCTATCCCGTTTTCTGTTGGGGGATACGCTGGCATGGGGTTACATGTATACCATTGCCGGCTTTGATATTAATTTTGGTGAAATACTCTTTACATGGATTGTGTTTATATTCTTCGGACTGTTTTCATGTTATGGGGGAGCTCTCCGCAAACTTTTAAATACCTTCCTGGCCTTACTGTTTCTGGCAACGGTGGTAATGCTTTTTGTTGCCATGTACACTCACACTCCTGAAGGTGTTTTTAACCCTCTGTTTCAGAAGGGCACGTCTCCAGCCATGCAGGTATTTAGCATGATGATGCTGGCCCCATGGATGTTCTTCGGATTTGAAGCTATCACCCACACCAGAAGTAATTTTAATTTTTCCACCAAAAAATTATTTCCAATAATGATTGCATCAGTTCTTGCAGGCGGTCTCATTTATGTGCTGTTGGCGTCCATGTCTGTTATGGCCATCCCTGCAGACTTTGCCTCCTGGACCGACTACATTGCCCAAAAGAATAATCTAAACGGCATTAAAGGATTGCCGGTATTCAATGGTGTATATAGCACCTTTGGTCAGCAAGGTCTGACAGTCCTTTGTGTGTCCATCGTGGCAGCCATATCCACCAGTCTGCTGGGACTTTACCATATAACCGGTATTATCCTGCAATACATTGGTGGACGTAAAATCTTACCAAATTGGTTCTGCCAGGAAACAACAAACGGCACTCCGCGTAACGCCATTATTTTTGTTATGCTCATATCACTCTTTATTCCTTTCCTGGGCCGTGTGTCCGTGGTCTGGTTATGTGATGTAATCACTGTAGTTGGTGCCGTGGCTTACGGCTATGCTTCCCTTTGTTCCTATATCATTTCCCGCCGGGAAAATGATAAAAAAGGACAGTGGCTGGGAGGTTTTGGTTTGGCCATTTCTCTGTTGTTTTTCTTCTTACCTCTGGTTCCAGGAGTAATTTTGGCCGGCTCAATGGATACAGAATCCTATCTTATGCTGTCCTGCTGGAGTCTTCTGGGTTTTGTCTACTATTGGTATGTATTTAAAAATGACGACCAGCACCGTTTTGGAAACAGCACCTCTATGTTCATCATGATTCTTTTCCTTAATTTCTTCTCCAGCAGCCTGTGGCTGCATCAGAAGGGGGAGAAGTGGCTGAATGTTGTGCCAAGTGAAGCTGAAACCTTATCCTACATTGATTTGGCCTCCGAAGGTTTATCAAAGGACAGTGCTATTCAAATGACCATGATTTTGATTATTTTACTGCTGATTACCAATATCTTCATTACTATAAAAAGACGGGAACAGCGTCTATTTCAAACCTTCCGTTGCCAGCATGAAATCAACAATGCTAAAAACACATTCCTTTCCCATCTATCTCATGATATTCGCATTCCGGCAAAGGCTGCCCAGACCTCAGTGCATCTGGCATTGGAAAATTGTGCCCTCTGTGCCGGCTGTCCCGAAGAGAACTGTCCACGCCGTGTTCCTGACCGCCTGACAGGCAGCCTTGGCAAGCTTGATATTCACACACAAAGCCTAATGGCCTTTATCGACTACATGCTGGACAAGGGCAAGGTAGTTAATGGTACAAAAATGGACAATCTTCCACTGGATGCTGTAACAGTAGATTTAAATGAATTGCTTCAGCAAATAAAGGATCTGTTTGCCCAGCAAATGCAGGATAAAAATCTCTTTTTCGAGGTTTATCCTATGGAGCTTACACATCCGCTGGTATTCAGCGACCAAATTCAATTGGAACGGCTCTTAATTAATCTCCTGAGCAATGCCTACGAATACACCAACGCCAATGGCGGTGTTATGGTTACTCTGCTGGAAACTGCCTCCATGCCTGAGGGTGAAAGAGCTCTCTATGGTGACTACGAATTCCACATTCATGATACAGGCTTAGATATTCCGCCAATAGTTATCAAAAGTCTGACGGAGGATTTTCATCCTGACGACATTGATATGGGTGGTCTCCATATCGCCCGGGGAATAGTTCAGGCCATGGGTGGTACCATCGAGGTTTCCGCCGCCCCTGATCAACAGGGCAAGGACATTATTGTAAGACTTACCCTTCCTATAGTCGCAAAGGAGATATGCTTATGAATACGTCAAAGGCAAACAACAATGTACGTCTGCTCACAATCCTGAATGTGTGGGGACTCTCCTTCGGCTGTGCCGTGGGCTGGGGTGCTTTTATGATGCCCGGCAATTTATTCCTGCCTAATGCGGGACCTGTCGGAAGCATACTTGCCATTATATTCGGTGGGCTGGTTATGCTGATTATTGGTGCCAACTTCTGCTCACTGGCAGAAAAAATGCAGGATAGCGGTGGTTTCTTCGCCTATACACGGGAAATCATGGGACACGACCATGCATTTTTAGTGGCCTGGGCCATGATTATCACCTATCTCTCCATTCTCTGGGCCAACGCCACTGCCGTGGTTGTCCTGGTGCGCTTTATGCTGGGAGATATTCTTCAATGGGGATTTCATTACCAGCTGGCAGGCTTTGACGTTTACGGTGGAGAAATTCTGGCCACTTGGGCGATTATACTTCTCCTGGGACTTTTCTCAGCTTACGGAGGACGTACCAAGCAGGCCGCCAATACACTGCTGGCCTTAATTCTCATCGGTGGTATCGTAGCACTCTTCTTCGGTGTACTGGTCACCAGTCCTCAACATGGCAGCTTCTATCCAGCCTTTGAACCGGATTTGGACAGCAGTCCTTTTCATCAAATACTCAGCATGCTGATGGTTGCCCCATGGATGTTCTTTGGTTATGAAGCCATCACCCAGGGTAATCAGGAATTACATTTTCCATCCCGCTATATGTTCCCGCTTGTATTTTTCTCACTGTTGGCCTCTGTTCTCGCCTACTGTCTTCCTATTGCCACGGCGGTTATGGGGATACCGGCAGAATTTTCCAACTGGAATGACTATATCAACGCTATCGGCCAAATGGAAGGGCTTAAAGGATTACCATTCTTCTACAGCGTAAGCTCCCAGTTGGGCAGTACTGGCTTGACCATATTAACAGCCGCCATTATGGCGGGTATTCTGACCAGTATGATTGGCCTGTATAGGGCAGCTGCCTTCCTCTTAAGCACAATGGCAAAAGATGAACTTTTGCCATCGGCCTTTTCCCAAATCGAAAATGATGGTACTCCACGAAAGGCAGTTCTGCTGATTATGGGGATATCACTTCTGATTCCATTCCTGGGGCGCACTGCCATTGTATGGCTGGTTGATGCAATTACCATCAGCGGTTCCATCGCCTATGCCTATATTTCTCTGTGTCGCTATCGTGAATCCACAGTAACCCATGATGGAATCGGCAAGGTCTTTGGAATGACCGGCTTTATTATCTCCGTATTTTTCTTCTTCTGCCCGATTATTCCTAACCTTCTTCTGGGTACGGACCTTAATACAGAATCCTATCTGTTACTGGCTGTATGGAGTGTCATCGGTCTTGTATACTATTGGTATATTTTCAAGCACGACAAACAGCACCACTATGGCAAATCCTTCTCCATGTGTACAGTTTTACTGTTTTTCAATTTCTTCACTACCGCCCTGTGGTTGCGTCAAGTTATGGAAACCAGCTTCACACTAATCCGTCAAAATGGCCATGCCGCCATAAATGAAGCCTTAGATGTCAGCAGTATGGTGCAGATGATCATCATCATACTCATTCTCATCTTTATGGGGGATATATTTACCACCATGAGGCGAAGGGAATATCTGCTGAATATACAGGTTCAGGAGGAACAGCACAATAGTCAGATACGTAATTCCTTCCTGAGAGGTATGACCCATGATATCGGACTAATGATGCAGTCCATAATGAGCTATGTAAAGCTGGCCAAGAATACAGGCACCGAATACCAGAATATACAAGGCAACTGTCCTCAGGATAGTCTGGACAGTTTGTGGCAGGCTCTGCGGCATACTCATTCTGTAAGTCACTATTTCCTGCATCTGGTAAGGGAAATGGGCTTGGTAGACCGCATAACCACAAATAATTTGGATTTGTACCCAATAGCTACAGATATTCATCACAGCCTACAGCAAGTAAGAAACATCTTTGTAATCCAGATGCAGGATAAAAATCTGGATTTCCATGTTGATGCCAGCCAGCTGGACAATGCCTATACTTATTGTGATAATAATCGCATACAGCGAATACTGCTGAATCTTATCAATCTGGCTTATGATTTTACCCCTATAGGTGGCAAAATCTCAGTTACAGTAACCCAAAAAGATTATGCATACCGCAAACCTTTAAAAGAAGGAGATGAGGCAACCTCATCGCGGTTATGTGCCGATTATGAGTTACGAATATCTCATACATGTTTCCCAGCAAAGGAAGAACCGGAAAAATCGGAGAAGCATGAAATGAGCCTGGCCATCACCAGACATCTGGTGAAGCTGATGGACGGAACCCTCGATATACAAAACACTCCAGAAGGTGAGAGAGCAGCCATTATCCAGTTAACCATGAATCTGGCCAAGCAATCGGCTGTTTCCTACACCAAATACGAAAATCTGGCATAAAGCCTATATGCAGCTGTAAAAGGCTCCCCTTATGATATGGTCAATATCACAAGGGGAGCCTCTTTATGTGTCACTTTATCATTTTATTTGGTATATTCCTATACCCTAAACTCACCTACAGCAGTCTGCAGGCTGTGGGCCAGCTGAGATAATGCCTCACTGGCAGAAGCAATTTCTTCAGCAGCAGCGGACTGTTCCTGGGCTGCCGCGGAAACACTTTCCATATCTGTTGCAACCTGACGGCTGTTTTCAGAAATCTTGGTGGAACGGTTACGAACATTCTCCGTGTCACCGGAAACCACCTTCAGGTCTTCGCTCATGCCCTTGGCCTTTTCAGCCACAGCATCAGAAGCCTCCAGAATCTTGGCAAAGGATTCCTTAAGCTCTCCTACAGAAGCAGTACCTTCCTTAACTGCCACATTACCCTTCTGCATGGAATCAACAGCATCTGTGGTATCATTTTGAATAGCACTGATAAGGTCGGTTATACGTTTAGCGGAACTTTGAGATTCTTCAGCCAGCTTACGAACCTCATCTGCTACTACAGCAAAGCCACGGCCATGCTCGCCGGCACGGGCTGCCTCAATGGCTGCATTAAGTGCCAGCAGGTTTGTCTGGTCGGCAATACCGGAGATAGTCTCGACGATCTGACCAATCTCCTGGGAACGCTTGCCCAATTTATCAACTGTGATGGAAGAACTGTTAACTATTTCTTCTACACTGATTATCTTATTTACAGCCTCTTCAATAGCATCACTGCCATCCTGGGCCTGCTTGTGGGATTCCACCACGTTGGCAGTAACATCGCTGGCTGTGTGATTCAGATTATCAATGGAGTGCATGGTATTATCAATGGAATCCATAGCCATTTCCACATCCATCTGCTGTTCAATAACAGCACTGGCAGAGCTGCTTACACGCTGAGCCACCTGTTCAGAAGCCAGAGCACACTGGTGGGCAGTAGCTGTAAGCTCCTGGGAGGATGCCGCCAGCTGCTCAGTGGAGCTGATAACCTTATGGATAAGGTTATTTACTGTCTTACGCATATCCCGAACTTCAACTTCCATGTGACCAAATTCATCATGGCGGTCTACGGCACCAATAAGACCATCCTCGCGGAAATCACCACGGGACAGCTTATCACAAACGCGAATAACCAGCTGCAATGGATCCGTAATCTGCTTGGTAATAAAGGCAATAGTAGCTGTCAAAATTACGATGATCAATACGCAGGCAACAGTCATACGCATAATGGCACCGTTCATGTCCTCTTCGCCCTTTTCTATGGCCGCCTGGGCTTCAGCCAGGTTCTGTTCCTGTACTTGCCCTAAATCCTCTCCCATTTTAACTGCCAATGGCATAACCTGGTCCTGATAATAGTTCATAGGAGCCCGCTCGTCCTCACCCTCATAGGCGCTCATGGTAAGCAGTTTGGAAGCATTAGACTTATAGGCATCGAAATCCTTGCGCACCTCAGCTGCCAAGGCTTTCTTCGCTGGATCATGGACTGTCAAAGCCTCATATTCCTGCATAAACTTCTCAGCTTCATCCATGGCTTTATTGAACTTGGTAGTTCTGTCCTGACGGCGCTCCGGCCTGATAGTATATGGCTGCAGGCCAGCCTGAATCTGGGAAAAACGGGTATTATAACGCACCTTGGCACAATAGTAAATACTCATGGTATGGTTATTGTATAGATCCTCCATATCCTCCCGGGCCGCTTTTATGGAACTGTAGCCTATCCAGCCCACTATCAAAGTAGCGATAAAGGCCATTATACCTATCACGGCCAGCTTGTTCCTTACCTTCATATCCTTGATAAAATTCATAATTACACCCCCATATTAACTTTTATTACACCTACTTTAAGATTTCGCCCAAGGTGGTTAACGTTTTTTCAACATCAATCGGCTTTGCCAAGTGAGCATTCATACCCACAGAAAATGCCTTCTCCTGATCCTCCTTAAAGGCATTGGCTGTCAGTGCCACTATTGGAATATTGCACTTGGATTCATCATCCAACCGTCTTATCTTTTCAGTAGCTCCATAACCATCCAGATTTGGCATCTGAATATCCATAAGGATAAGGTCATAATATCCGGCGTCATGCTTAACCAGCATATCAAAGCACACTACACCATCTTCAGCCCTTTCCACCTCAAAACCGGCATCCTCCAATATGAAGGTGGCAATTTCAGCATTAAGCTCATTATCCTCCGCCATGAGAATTCGCTTGCCGGTGAAATCTACAGCTTCCTCTGTAGTCTGTTCCGCCTCTGTCTCAGGAATCTCGCCGATGCGATGTGGAGTACAGATAATAATTTCAGTTCCCTCACCCAGCTTACTATTGACCGTAATCGTTCCCTTCATCTTGTTGATCAGGGCCTTAACTATGGCCATGCCAAGGCCGGAGCCCTGAATACCACTCTGCGTACTGTTGCGGTCACGGGAGAACTGATCAAATATTTCCGCAATAAATTCTTCGGACATACCTATGCCATTATCCCGCACTGTAACCTCAAGTATACATTCATCCTCCGTATCTCCGGGCAGCTCTCTGGCCCCCACAAAGATGCTTCCCCCATTAGGGGTGTATTTCACCGCATTGCTGATAACATTCATTACAGCCTCGGACAGATGAGTCTTGTCAATGTATAAGAAACGATGCTCCAATTCCAGGCTGCTGGTAAGAGCCAAATTTTTGTTTTTCGTTTCACCCTCAAACACTATCAGGCAAGAATCCAGCATTTCATGGGCATCCGTCAATTCTTCCTCAATAAACAGATTTTTGTTTTCAATACGGGCCATTTCCAAAACACTGTTTAAAATGTCCAAAAGCTGATAGCTGGCCGTTTTAATTTTTTGGCGATTTTCCTTGGTCTTCTCATAGTTGTCCGGATGTCGCGCCTCCATCTCAATAAAGCCAATTATGGCATTGAGAGGAGTACGGATATCATGACTCATATTAAACAGGAAGGTCGATTTTGCCTTATTGGCTGCCTCGGCAGCTTCTATGGTTTCTTCCAGCTTGGTCTGCTGCTCCTGAAGCAGCTCATTGAGTACCTGGGTCTCCATCAGATGGGTTTCCGTCTCAGCGGCAAATTCCTCAATCCTGCTCTGCCTCTCCTGAAGCTCTTTATTAAGTACGGAAATCTCCTCTACCTTATCTGACAGCTCCTGGCGGTGCTGCTCCGACTCCTCCAGATGCTCGCGATTTTTTATATTCTCTCTGGAGATAAAGTATACAATCAAGGTAGCTATCAGAACCACTGCTCCCACAGGAATCCAGATATTCTTTCTAAGGAAATCCGTCACTGTCACTTCGTTTTTTGGCATATAGCTATATGCGTGAACAAGGGCAAAATCATTGTCCATAAGGCTAAGCCCGTGATTTATTATCCTTATCCCCTCGTCGAAGGAGCTCAAGCCGGCCAATCCCAGCGGCACTTCATTGGTTAATTGGGCCGTATTCAAAGACGGGTCATTTCCCATTTTACGTAATATGTACTCAGATCTAAGGCTGGAAACAATAATAACATCAGCCTCACCCTTTTTTATTCCTTCCATACACTCATAAATGTCATCGTAATAAACAACATCATTTTTAGGGTAATGAAGCATTCTGAAAGGTTCCATTACAGGATTACGTCGTGAAACCGCTATTCTGGCCTTGCTCATATCCGGGTATGCCCCAATGTATATAATATTAAAGTTGGCCTTTACTGCCGGATCACTTGGTACCAATTCATTCCGCTCAGTAATCCAGTTATCGGCCAAAGCCGGGAAAATAACATCAACCTCATGGTTTCTTAAACCATCCCTAAGCTCCTGAGCCGTACGATAGCCTTTATATTCAATGTGTATATCCGCATACTTTAAGGACCTGAAAATCTCCGGCAGAACATCCTTTAGTACACCTGTAACATTACCATCACTGTCCTGGGTACTGAACGGAAGATAATCATTCATATAGCCAACTTTGATGGTATCATGCTCCGCCAGCCATTTACGCTCACTAGGCAACAGTGTTGTTGTGAGTGACACATCCTTAAACCATTTTTGATTAAGCTCACTGATGAAGTTTGGATTTTCCCGTTTCATTAGCTTCTGAGACTGATTGAGATCATCCAAAATATCCGGACGGGCTTTACTTACAACACAGAAGAAATTCACTGCCCCCACGTCAGCAAATACTTCAATTCCTATATCAGAGAAAGCCCCCTCATCTTCAGCCACCATAATATCAATATTGCCGCTGATAATGGCCTCATCCCGTTCTTTTGTATCACCAAATTCCACCACCTGGGCAGTGATATTGTTGGCAGTGAGATAACGGCTCAGGGCTCTCGTCTGTGCCCCCTTAAGGACACCAACCCGTTTGCCGTTTATAGTGGCCGGATCAGAAGTAATCTGGTCATCAGAGGAACGCTTTAAGAAATAATATTTTGTCTCCCCCATAGGATCCCGGGGATAACTGAGAACTGCTGTGCGCTCCGGGGTATAGTCCAACCCTGCCAGCAGGTCAATTTCTCCCTTTAGCAGCATGTCATACAACTTGGCGTAAGAGCCGTACACGTATTCATACTTCCAATTATTGTATAACTTCAGCCGGGACAAATAATCATAGGAATAACCACTCTTGAGAGTATCATCTTCCAGCCCACTCTGAAAATTTTCCTCTTCATAGAAACCCACCCGAACAATCTTTTCATCAGATGCATTGGCCTGCATGGCAGGCATAAGCCTAACTACCCCCAAAAGGCAGGCCAGTACTGCAATCATGCATAATAACTGCTTTATATTAAAGCAGTTTGAATACCATCTATATCTATGACGCACACTATGCACCCCCTGCATACCGCCATAAGAAAAGTCATATTTTTCTGTCTGTTCTTTATTCTCCATAACGGGTTTTAATTCCTCTATTTTTTCTTATATTATCCGCTAAAAAAAAATAATTTTTACATACAAAAAGGGCTGCCCCATGGATGAAAATCATCAAATGGGACAACCCCGTAATTTCATGGTGCTGACAGCCAGGATCGAACTGGCGACCTTCGGGTTACGAATCCGATGCACTACCAACTGTGCTATGTCAGCGATACTATGTAATTATACTCCATGACCATTGTGGTTTCAATCTCTTTATCAGAATTTTTCCAATCTCTTTTTGGTTTGCTCATTTACCTCTGAGCTTTTTAGCTTCATCAAGGTATTTTTCATAGACTGGGTGAGCTGGAAGTCAGATTTTCTCCACTTATCAACAGTATTAAGGGCAATATTCCTGGTACCGATAACCGGGGAATAAAGACCTGCACAAATGAGTTTTTCACCCTTTCCCGGCACTGCCTGTAAGCCCTGAATAACATAAGAAAGAATACCATAGTCGGCAAATCTCTCGTCATTGCCCATTTCATTTTCAGGACCGGAGGCCATTTCCTCCAGAGGCAATTCATCCTCAAAAAGCTCAATTATCTCATCAACATACTGTTTTTCAGGCAACAGCAAATCAATCATATCATATTTGGTCTGCCATTCATGGCGCAGGGTGTCCATAGCACGGGCTGCATAATCAAGCCCAAGTGCCTTCCCCAAATAAAAGCCATCACCGTCATCCATGGATGCCTCAACACAATCAATACATTCGTTGGAATCAAGGATGGAGTTGGCACTCTTTAAGAGATTAGCTTTTTCTGACAGCTCACTTTTTTCCAGGAAATCCCGAATATCAAAAATATTACTGTAATCTTCCAAAGCCTCCGCATATTTATCAGCCAGTTTAAAATATGCTGTCAGCAATTCATTGGACTTCTTGTACTTGCTGAGGCCCGGAACAGGATTATCTTCCAAAGAGGCTCCAATAAGCTGGCCTGCCAAAACGAAATCCTCTTTGGTTGCTTCAGGGGCAGACAGCCTGTCCAGAAGCCCGCCTCTCTTGATAGCTACAATGGCAGAATATTCCGGCATTATTTCATTCTTCCAGCCCTCCTGCAATAGCCATTGGGCCATATCATCGTTTTCCGGCTTCAGCATACTTACAGCATGAATACGCCCCCACCCCTTAAGTCGCTTGGCCACAGAATAAATAAGGGCATTTCCATCCTCAAAGGAGCTTAACAAGAACAGGCAGAACAGAGTCAGCTCCTCAGAGGCTGCCAACACCAGCAGAATATCCTTCAGCTCCTGGGTTTCTTCACGATCCAGAAGCTCCAAAATGGTAATGGCAAACTTTACAGATTCTACATCCTCACTCTGTACCAAAAGAGTCATACAAAAGCGTCCCAACGCCTCCGGGGACAGCTTTTCCGGATGATCAAATACCCAATCCTGAAGTGCATCCATTACTGGCAGCATCACACCACCATTCTGAAAATGAGTGATAAGCGCATTGGCTGAATCCTTAAACCTCTCTTGGGAAGCCATTTCCAGCACCAAAGTCAGTGCACTGATATCAGGATTCTTTGTAGGCCCCATATGATAACGTACTGTTCCATCTATGGCACCATCTGCAAAACGTAGTCCCTGCTCCGGCAGCTGACGCAATACAAAATCTTCAGGCAAGGTACCGTCCGGCAGCAGTGCTTCCTTAATTCTGTTGTAAATTGATAAATTCTCTGACATAGTATATTCCCCTCGTATACCCATATAAGATTTTAATTATTCCACATCACTCTTGTTATCACGGCTTATCTTAAAGCGATATCCTGCATAAAGGATGCACAGCCAAATAGGAAGGGCAATAACTGCCATCCTCATATCCGGAATCTGTGTCATCATCACAATTAAGCCTACCAAAAAGGCAAGGCTAACATAATTGGTTAACGGATAAAGAATGGATCTGAACTTGGAATGAACACCATTTTCCTCGCAATACTTCCTGAATTTCATGTGAGTCATAGTAATACATACCCAGTTAATTACTGCGGAAATAACCACCACTGCAAAGAGATACATGAAAATCTGGCTTGGAAACAGATAATTCATAACAACAATAATCAAAGTAATACATGATGATACCAAGGTTCCCACTATTGGCACCCCACGGGAAGACAGCTTCATAAACACCTTCGGCGCATCTCCCTTTTCCGCCAAGCCATAAAGCATACGGGCATTACTGTAAATAGCTGAGTTATAAACTGAAACCGCCGCTGACAATACTACAAAATTCAAAATATGAGCCGCCGCCGGAATCCCAACATTGTCAAAAATCTGTACGAAGGGTGATGACTCCATTCCCACCTGATTCCAAGGCCAGAGGCACATCAGCACAAACATTGTGCCCACATAGAATATCAAAATTCTCCAAATAACCTGATTAATTGCCTTTGGAATAGAGCGGTCAGGATCCTCCGCTTCACCGGCTGTAATTCCCAAAAGCTCAATACCACCATAAGAAAACATAACCACTACACAGGCCATGGCCAATCCCCATACGCCATTTGGCATAAAGCCACCGTAATTCCACAAATTACTAATATTGGCCGGATAGCCCAAGGGATTGGTAATGATTAAATATGCTCCCAAAAGGATCATACTGAGAATAGCCACTACTTTAACAAGTGCCATCCAAAATTCGGTTTCGCCGTACGCACTTACATTGACCAGATTAATGGCGGTAATAACAATAAGGCAAATAAGTGCTGATAACCACTGAGGCACATCCGGCCACCAGTAATTCACATATATACCAACAGCAGTAATCTCTGCCATACTTACCATGATATAGCAATACCAATAGTTCCATCCTGCCAAAAATCCCGGAAAGCCACCCCAGTATTTTGTGGCATAATAGCTGAAGGAACCTGCCACCGGCTCATGCACTGACATTTCTCCCAGCATTCTCATAATGAAATAAATAACTACGCCACTAACCAGGTATGCCAGCATTACTGACGGCCCCGTAAGGGCAATAGTTGAGGCTGAACCATAAAAAAGCCCTGTACCGATAGCACTCCCCAGTGCCATCATTTGCAGGTGCCGGTTCTTCAAACCTCGCTTAAGATTCTTGCTTTCCATAAACCCAACTCCTAATATTGAACATGTTTCCATAGCTATTTTCCTGTGGATATTGTTAATAAGTTATTCACAATATAGCCCATTTTGTGAATAACTCAGTGGATAACCCTGTATTACAGCTATGTTTGTGTCAGCTTTTCACTTTTTCTGTGGATAAATATGTGACAAATGACAATCAGTATTATAACATATTTTCAGATTGGAAATAAATAACCTCTTGCTGTATACATCATCATGTGATTTAATTACCTCAGAGGTGACAATCATGGAGGAAAATAATAATCAACAGCTTATCGACATGGCCCACGGCATGCAGGAAGAGATAAAAATGAAAATTCTGGAAATGATTCAGCAGGCCGCCAGTCCCTATGACATACTTTACGAGGTAGCCAGCTTTCTGGAGGATGTTTCTGCCGAAAGGGGCTATGCCCAGCATATCATTGACAACATTCACACCATTTACGGTATTGCCCTGAAGGATAAGAAACCTCTGGAGGACGAAATAAAGGATATCGAGGACAGAGCGGAGCGTATCCGTAAATCCCTTGAAAGCGGCAAATTCTCCGATGAGGAAAATGCCAGAATGGACTTTGCAATTAAAGCACATCAGCGAAAAGCTGAACAGCTAAAGGCATTGCTTTAAATCATCAAACTGTAAAATAACAGGGACCATGACAGTCCCTGTTATTTTTATATTTTAAATAAGCTTTTCAAATTCTTCCACTGTAACCGGTTGAGAGAAAAAGTACCCTTGCACCCAATTGCATCCAATGGATTTAAGGAAATCCACCTGTTCCCTGGTTTCAACCCCTTCAGCAATGGTATGGAGATTTAAGCTGCGTGCCATCTGCACCATGGCACTGAGGATATTGCCGCCCCTGCCTGTCTGGTCCGTACTCCTTAAAAATCCCATATCCAGCTTCAGTATATCTATGTGTATATCCTTCAACATATTCAGTGATGAATATCCACTGCCAAAGTCATCCATAAGAATCAGGAACCCCTCACTTTGGAGTTTTTCCGTAACCCCCATAATCATTCTCGGATCATCGGTATATGCTGACTCTGTTATTTCCAGCTCCAGCAAATACTTGGGAATTTTATACTTCGCGGTAAGTCCTACCAACACATTTATGAGCTCCGGATCATATAAGTCTATGCGTGAAACATTTACAGATACAGGCTTTACATTTTTTCCTGCATCGATCCATCTTCTAAGGCACTTACAGGCTTCTTCCCAAATAAAACGGTCCACCGCGTAAACAGAACCATTCTTTTCCAAAACCGGAATAAAGGAAGATGGCAATACACAGGAACCATCAGCCTTAATCCAGCGCACCAACGCCTCAGAACCCATAATCTGCTCTGTCTCCAAATCGTATTTTGGCTGGAGGAATAGCTTAAAGCCTCCATGCTCCAGGGCAGCATCAAATTCATTGACTATTTTTTGTTCCAGCAGCATTTGGTCACGCATCTTGTTATCATAAACAAAATAAGGGGTTACATGATTTCCCTTTGCCTGATTCAGGGCCATATTGGCCCGCTCTATCATTGTACTTACCGGAATACTCTTGTCATCCACATGATAAAGGCCAAAGGTCAGCACAGTATGGTGAGAGATTTCAAAGCTGTTAGCCACAATCTGCATAGTGTAGATGAGCTTTTCTGCCTCACCTTCCGCTGATTCAAAGCACATCACAAAATTATCCGCATAAAGTCTGGCAGAAAGGCATAGCTCCAAATCTATACTTTTCAAAAATCCCGCAATATAATTGAGCAACTTATCTCCCTGCTGTTCACCAAATACCTCATTAATTACCTTAAAACGCTCAATATTTATACGGAGAATATCAAATGACTTGTCCGGATAATCCGTCATCATATCTGCTGCCCGGCTGCAAAATGCTTCACGGTTCAAAAGCCCTGTGGCGCCATCATAGGACGCCAAAAAATCCAGATCGCTCACGGCTCTCTCAGTCAAGACCTTGTATGTTCTTTCCCTGTCATAATCCAAAGCCATATTGATGCCATTAATCACAAAACCATCAGGCACCATCCGATACATGGTAGTAATATTTAAAAGCAGCAGCTTTCGTTGCTGGAGGCTGGTCATAATAACATGTGACTCTATGGAAAGCTGCCCTTCCCGGACAAACTGGCGGCTGCGAATTTTATTGATATTACATGGAGCAAGACGCTCATACTCTCCCTGAAGAAAACGCTTTACCTCCCAGCTGCCCCGAGAGTAATAATGCCCGGAGGGACTAAAACCGATAACATTTTCATCCAATACATCCGCTATGGCATCAACAACGCCTTCAGTAAAAAGTCGCTTTATAAATTTTTCAGTTGCTTTTAGAAGATTATCTATCTCTACTCTCAAAGCCATATAGAAACCCCATTTATAACAACGCACAATTTAATCAATACACTATATTTTAAAACAAATAAAACTTTTTATCAATATTGTATTCTCACAAAGAATTATTACAAAAACCAACTGTTCACACAAATAGAAAGCGGGGAATAGTAAAGGCCGTTGTTACCCTTACTAATCCCCGCTTTCTATTGCCTCCATTCAGGAAACAATCTCCGGTTTTAGTTTAATATGTACACCTCTACTACACCACGGCCAAAGTTAATTGCCTCACGGTAAGTATTCATGCACAAGTCTATTCTATTGCCTCGGATAGCTCCGCCAGTATCTGCTGCCACTGCCATTCCATAACCTGGAATAAAAACGCGACTTCCCAGCGGTATCACATTTGGATCAACAGCGATAACTCCATGCTGTGCAACCATGCCAGTAGCAGTAATACCACTGCCGCCACCATCACTTGGAATATATGCTGTAGCTTCCATCGTCATATAACTCTTATAAGTCATGGACCCCTGTGGGGTATTTACTACATTTACCGGAACAACTGGTACATCAGTAACCTTGATGTGCATACCAGCTACAACGTCTGTTTCTCCGGCCTTATCAATCTTATATCTGTTACCTACATAACCAAGCTCTATCATAATGTCATCCACAGTGGCATTGGCAGTGATTAATTCTTTCTGCTCGCCCTTGTATTCGACAACAACTGGTACAGCTCGTCTGATGTGGATGACCTCGTCACCATTTTCATCAGCAGTTACTTTGTATATATCCTTTTCATTTCTGGTAACGCCAGCCTGGGTAAGGATATTGTCTACAACGTGATATGGAGTGCTCAGCTCAATACGCTGACCATCCACTGAAATTGTTACATGTCTGTGAGACACAAAACCTGTTACCATAGTCATCACAGCCAGTAAGCCAATGCAAATCAGGAACCGGATATCCCGGATACATCGGACATGGAACTTATCATAATTCATTAAATTCCTCCCTTTGTTTTAAAAACATGTTTGTAAGTATATCAGCAAAAAATAGCCTTGTCAAATTTTTAAAATTCTCAATCACCACTTTTGGGGTAATATTATACTCCAAATATGAAAAAAATATGAAAAAACGGCTGAAAAATGACAGCCGTCCTCCACATTAGTATATTTTTTCCCTTTAAGACCTATTCCAGCCTTGTGTACAATGCCTTTGCGTTAATTGTAGTTTGTCTTGCAACAGTCTGAAAATCAACGCCCTTCAATTCCGCTAATTTTTCCGCCACATACCTTACAAAAGCCGGTTCATTTCTCTTGCCGCGCATTGGGGAAGGAGCCATATATGGACAGTCAGTTTCCACTAAAATTCTTTCCAGGGGAATTTCTTTAACAATTTCCGGAAGCCTTGCCGCATTTTTGAAGGTCAGTGGACCGTCAACCCCGATGTACCAGCCCATTTTCACCAGTTCCCGGGCAATTTCCAGGCTTCCTGAATAACAATGCATAACCCCAACAATTCCTTTGCCCTCTTTTTTCAGGATTTCCATGGTATCCCCGTGGGCATCACGGTTATGAACGCACACTGGCAAATTCAGTTGTCTGGCCAGATCCAACTGTTGAATAAAAATACGTTTTTGAAGAGCTCTTTTATCCCCGTCTTTTTCCCAATAATAATCCAATCCGATTTCGCCAATGCATACAACCTTTTTATTTTTTGTCCAAATTGCCAACTTGTCAAAATCTTCTTTTCCCATTTCAAAGGCTTCCTCAGGGTGAACGCCCACTCCAGCATAGCAAATATCATACTCCTGAGCCAGCTGTAGAACGTGTTCAGATGATTCCATGGTATCACCCATATTTATGATTGCCCCAACGCCACTCTCTTTTGCATTGGTAATAATTTTTCCTCTGTCTTGGTCAAATTTTTCACTATTAATATGTGAATGTGTATCAATTATATAATTTTCCTTCATATTATATTTTTCTCCAAAAAAACTTAATATTTTAACTCTATATTTTTTTGCTTTAATTACAACATTTTTTCCATGTTTTTTCCTATTTAAATAAGCTCTTATTTTTTAATTAATCACCACTATATAAATAGGGTTGCCACAAAAAGCAGCAACCCTATGAAAATATTTATCGAACAATACTGCCTACAGGCATATCAACTGTCACAACCTCCAGCTCATCACCCTTGGTTGCAGCAAGAATCATTCCCTGGGATTCTACCCCACGGAGCTTGGCAGGCTTCAGGTTCATCACAAGAATAACCCTTTTGCCAATGAGATCACTTATCTCATAATGCTTGGCTATACCAGATACCACCTGTCTCTTTTCAGCGCCGGTATCCACGATTAGCTTAAGGAGCTTATCAGCCTTTGGTACAGGCTCTGCCTCAATGATTTCTACCACCTGCAGCTTCACCTTGCCAAAATCCTCGATGGTAATGAGGCCATCATCATCAGCAGCTTCCTGCTTTTTATCCGCCTTTTCATTCTTTGGCTGTTTTGCCTTTTTAGGAGCCTGGGCCTGAGCCTTATCCTCTGCATCAAGCTCAATGCGTGGGAACAGTTGCTGGGCCTCACCAATATGCATTCCCGCAGGTGTACCGCCCCAAGTCTTAATGTCATCCAGACGTACGTCCTTGAATTCTCCCGGTATATTCAACTGCTGCCAAACCTTCTCAGCTGTTACAGGCATATACGGAGCAATCATTACACTGATAACCCGCATAGACTCAATGAGATTGTACATAACATTGGCCAGCTCCTGCTTTTTGGATTCATCCTTTGCCAAAGCCCATGGAGCTGTCTCATCAATATATTTATTGGCTCTGCCAATAAATGCCCATACAGCCTTTACCGCGTTGCTGATTTTCATTTCAGCCATATCTTCCTCAAAGGCCTTGACTGCATTCATGGCATCACGAATGAGGGACTCATCTATTTCAGACTTACCCTGTGGAGCCAACACTTCACCATTCTGGAACTTACCAACCATGTTAAGGCTGCGATGAAGTAAATTGCCCAAATCATTTGCCAGATCAGAATTAATGCGCTGTACCAATGCCAGCTCAGAGAAATTGCCGTCCTGTCCAAGATTAATTTCACGAAGCAGGAAGTAGCGGATTGCATCAGGTCCATATTTTTCAATAAGCTCAATAGGGTCAATAACATTGCCCAAAGACTTGGACATTTTGGTGCCGTCCACAACCAGCCAGCCATGGCCATAAATCTGCTTAGGCAGTGGCAAATCCAGTGCCATCAGAATGCAAGGCCAAATAATAGAATGGAAACGTACTATTTCCTTGCCCACAAGATGAATATTTGCCGGCCAGAATTTTTTAAACTTATCCGGATCGTCCAGGAAGCCAATAGGAGTCAAATAATTTGTAAGGGCATCAAACCATACATAAATAACGTGTTTCTCGTCAATTGGCACAGGAATACCCCAGTCAAAGGAGGTACGGGAAATACAAAGATCATCCAGCCCCTGCTTAATAAAATTAATCATTTCATTACGGCGGGATACTGGCTGTATAAAATCAGCATTATCCTCAATGTGCTTTAAAATCTTATCTGCATATCTGGACATCTTAAAGAAGTAGGCCTCCTCAGCCACTTCCTTAACAGGGCGTCCACAATCAGGACAGCAGCCATTTTCGTCCAGCTGAAGCTCAGTCCAGAAGCTCTCACATGGAGTACAGTACAGTCCCTTGTAAGATCCTTTGTAAATATCCCCCTTGTCATAAACACGACGGAATATCTCCTGAACAACCTTCTCATGGCGAGGCTGGGTGGTACGGATAAAATCATCATTGGAAATATTCAGCAGCTTCCAGAGATTCTGAAAGCCAGCCACAATTTTATCAGTGTATTCAATAGGCTTAATACCCTCTGCCTCAGCCTTTTCCTGGATTTTCTGGCCGTGCTCATCACTGCCGGTAAGAAAGAACACATCTTCACCAGCCAAACGGTGAAAACGAGCCACAGCATCAGCGATGGTAGTGCAATATGCGTGACCAATATGCAGCTTTGCACTTGGATAATAAATTGGGGTGGTTATATAAAAACTCTTGTTACTCACGAAAGAATTCCTCCTAAACTCACATAATAAATTTTATTTATTTCAGCAGTGCCTGATAAACATCTCGGCGACTGATACCTAGCTTCTTTGCTGTTTCCCGCATGGCATCCTTGTGACCCATGCCTTCTGCCTCCAGCTTGGCCACCATTTCTACTGGTGATAGCTGCTGTTCCGGCTCAGCTGCAACTTCATTTTCTGCGTCAAAGCCTTCTATAATAATGACGAACTCACCCTTGGGCTCATGCTCATCATAATACTCTGCCAATTCTCCCAATGTTCGTCGGTTGAATTCTTCAAAGGACTTGGTAAGCTCTCTGGCTGCTACAGCCCTGCGGTGAGGCCCCAGTGCCTTAATCAAATCACTCAAGGTTCCCTTTAAATGGTGAGGGGCTTCATAAAAAATCAGAGTCTCAGGACTCTGGTTAATACGTTCCAACAGCTCCCGCCGCTTTTTCCCCGTCCTTGGCAAAAAGCCATAGAAGGTAAAGGCAGTAGTGTCCAGACCGGAGCATATAAGGGCGGACAATGCAGCATTGGCTCCTGGCAGCGGGCTTACTTTAATCCCCGCTTCAATAGCCAACATGGCCAAGTGGGCTCCCGGGTCAGAAATCCCTGGCAAGCCTGCATCACTGATACACACTATGGTATCACCCGCCAGCATTTTCTCCACCAATTCAGGGCCTTTTTCCAGCTTGTTATGTTCATGATAGCTGGTTAAGGGTGTATGGATGTCAAAGTGAGACAGCAGCTTGCGGGAATGTCTTGTATCCTCAGCGGCAATAAGGTCCGCTTCCCCCAACATCCGCACACTTCTGTAGGTCATATCCTCCAGATTGCCAATAGGAGTTGCCGACAAGTATAACATACCTATTTTGTTGTTACATTCCTCTGACATAAATGTGTCATTCCTTTATCTTAATCCCGTTTAATATTGTAAATTCGCAATATTTCATCAGTATATCCGCCATCCTCCTTATGAACCATAAGGGGAAGCTCTGCCTTCATACCTCCCGGTACTGCCCCCACAATGCCCTCAACAAGCATAAGGTTGGAGGGCTTGCCGGGCTTAGGCTGTACCAGCTGCAGCCGTTTCACCTCTATTTGATTTTCGTGCATGGCCACAATGATTTCCCCCAGCCGCTCCGGCAGATGAACCATAGCAAACTTTCCGCGAAATCGTAAAAGATATCTGGCAGCCTTTACCACATCATCAAGGGTGGCTGTTATCTCATGCCGTGCCCTTGCCACACCATCCTCAGCACTTAAAGTGCCCTGATTAAGCGGGCGGTATGGCGGATTGGCAATAACACAGTCAAAGGATTCCGGTGGATAAAGCTCCCTAATTTTGCGATAGTCACCTTGACTGACGGTAATCTTATGCTCCAAATGATTCAGCTTTACATTGCGCTGGGCCAGCTCCGCCATGACAGGATTCAGCTCCAAACCGTGAACCTCCTTAACCTCATCGGCTATTAACAGAGGCATCACCCCGGTACCGGTGCCCAAATCAAATACCCGCCAATTTTTATGGTACTTGGGATAGTGGGCAAGGAGCACTGCATCAATAGAAAAGCAGAACTCCTTGGTATTTTGAATTATTTTCCTGCCGCCCAAAAGCAAATCATCCAGGCGTTCATCAGGCCCCAGCTCTATTTCCATATCGCCAAGGCCCGTATCATTAAATATCATCTTCGTCCTTTTCGATTACATCCTCCCAGGAGGCCACAATAGTCTTGCTGTTATCCAGCAAAATGGTGGCCGTACGGCGCTGCTGGTTAAGATTTATAACCTTACCCTCACCTTCGGCTGTAACCACCTTACTGCCCTGAGTTGGCGGTTTAACCTTAATCCGCTTCTGGGACTTGCCACAGTAGCACTCGTTTTCATACTTCAGACAACACATAAGACGGCCGCAGATACCGGAAATTTTCGTAGGGTTAAGGGACAAATTCTGCTCCTTGGCCATGCGTATGGATACAGGCTCAAATTCACCCAGGAAAGTATGACAGCAAAGGGAACGGCCACAACAACCGATACCACCCATCAGCTTGGCCTCATCCCTTACTCCAATCTGTCGAAGCTCAATACGGGTGCGGAACACTGCAGCCAAATCCTTTACCAGCTCTCTAAAATCAATACGTCCATCAGCGGTAAAGTAGAAGATTATCTTATTTACATCAAAGGTATATTCTACCTGAACCAGCTTCATAGGAAGGCCATGAGCCCGGATTTTCTCCTCGCAAATGCCAAAGGCCTCCTGCTCCTTGTGTCCATTATCAATAACCTTGTTTTTATCAGCTTCAGTTGCCTTGCGCAGCACTTCCTTCAGGGGCAATACCACATCACTGTCCGGAACCTCCCTTGGTCCAATTACAGCTGTGCCATACTCTATTCCTCTGGCAGTCTCCACAATAACATCATCATTTGTTTCAATTTCCAGCTTGCCTGGACTAAAATAATATATCTTTCCAGCCCGCTTAAAGCGAACACCTACTACTGTCTGCACCTTAATCCTCCAATAATGTTTTAACCTTTATGATAAAGCTTTCCACCATCAGTTGTGGATTGACACTGTATCTAAGTCTCCCCTGATACTCCCGCACCAGCTTCAATATAGCAATCAACTGATTATGTGTAAACTGTCCTGTCAGTTTGTTTATCCGTGAAATATCGGTCTGATTGTAAAGGGTAACTTCACTGCCACTGTAAAGCACCAGCTGATCCCTAATAACCATAGCCAAAAAGCCAAACCACTGCCTCAGCTTTAGTTTGTCCTTCTTTCCCATGGTGCCAAGGCTTTTGCCCTCATTCCAAACCCTTTCCATATCCAGCTCGCCGGTGGCACAGGCTCCAAAAAAATCCATGGCAGACTTTTGTAAGGAAGCCCCCTCCTCATCATTAAGGAGCATGGCCTGACGTACGCTGCCATCTGCAAAGGTGGACAAATAATTTGCCTGATGCAACGGTATACCCTGCTTTACCAGTACTGAACTGATATCCTCAGGATCTAATCCCGCAAACTCCTCCCGCATACATCTGGAAATAATAGTATCCAGAAGGGCCATTATGGAATTGGTGACCAAAATAAAATAAATCTGCCCTCCAGGCTCCTCGATAGTCTTTAAAAGACAGTTGGCCGCCGCATCGTTCATGGTCTGGGCATCATCTATAATCACAGCCCGAGCCTTTGACATAATAGGTACTCTGGCAATTTTACCCTGCATTTCACGAATTAAATCAATCAATATGGCTCCATTGCCATTTTTTATCTCCGGTTCCACGGTGAAAAAATCAGGATGGGTTCCTGCAATAAGAGCCTTACATGAAGGACACCCGCCACAGGCACTTCCGTTCACCGGGTTATGACATAAAAGAGTGGCTGCCATAGCCTGAGCAGCCATTTTTTTACCTATACCATCTATGCCGCAAAACAACATGGAATGGGGTACCATATCTTCCCTGCAAAGGGTTTTCAGACGTTCAATATTTGATTTGTGACCTATAATATTATCCCAAGAAATATTCATTACATATATAAATCTACCAGCATACCACGAATAGCATCATGGCTGGCTACCACATCAAGCTGATCAGACTGTCCCAGACGAATTTTCTCCGCCATATTTTCCAGCTCAGTATCAATCTTCCGTACTGTGGTGTACACCTTCTGACGCCCCATGCGGTCCCAACCTGACTGAGTGCTTACATCATACATCTGACTTACCACAGTTCCCACAAAATTTTTGATGAGACTGCGATATTCAATAAGCTCATCATAGGTTGGGGTCTTGGTAAGTTTGGCACCCTGCTCATCAATCTGATCAAGAAGACGCTGCAGCTGTTCATGGGAAGCACTGCTTCGCTGATCCTCAAACTCAGAGGAAAAATCAGACTCCATGGCATTGGCTTTTCTGTTTGAGCCGCTGCCCATGGCAGGCATTGTTCCCCTGGTCCCTAAGCCTTCTATTTTCATATTTATCACCTGTTATCCCTAAATGTAGAAAACAACAATTATGAGTACACATACCTATTACAATTATAGCTTAGTTTTAGGGTTCATGGCAATAAAAAACAGGGGCTAAGTTACTTAACCCCCGTAAGAATTCAATTATCCTTTTTACTTAAACATAATCATCTTTGCATCGTATATTTCTTCCATAGAGGTGATGAGCTTAAGTACATCAGCCGGTACTTCACTGTCCAGGGTAAGAATCATCAGATTCACATCCTCCTTGGAGGTAGTGGAAACCTGCATGCCGGAGATATTAACACCAGCTGCACCCATAATAGAACCCACCTGGCCGATAACACCAGGACGGTTATTATGAGGACAAAGGAGCAGGCAACGGCGAGGAGCCACATCCACTCTATTATCATTAATCTGTACAATACGTGCCTTATCGCCAAAGAGAGTACCCTGAATGCTGACTGTCTCATTCTTGCCGGCAGTAACGGTAACTGTAACAGTATTGGCAAAACGCTCCGTGTTCTTGTTCTTAACCTCACTGACCTTGATATTGCGTTCCTTTGCCAGACCAGGAGCATTGACAAAGTTTACCACATCATCCAGCTCAGCACTTAAAATGCCCTTTAAAACAGCTGTGGTAATCATGCGTGTGCTGACATCGGCAATTTCACCATTATATGTAACATCCAGCTTCTTGATGCCGCCCTCCACCAAAGCACGGGCTGCACACCCCAGACGCTCTGCCAAATCGAAATAAGGTGCAATCACCTGCATTACGGACTTGGATACCGGAGCCATATTAACGGCTGTCATAACAGGATCACCCTGAAGGGCTGCTTTAATTCCCTGAGCCACATCCACAGCCACACCTACCTGGGCCTCAACAGTGGAAGCCCCAAGATGAGGAGTGACAAAGATATTCTTTACCCCCAGAAGTGGATGATCTGCCGGAATTGGCTCACTGGTAAATACATCCACTGCTGCTCCGGCCACCTGACCGTCAAGAACAGCATCCCTAAGGTCTTCCTCAACTATAATACCACCACGGGCACAGTTAATGAGGCGAACCCCCTTCTTCATCTTGTACATTACCTCTTTATTAATCATTCCACGGGTGGAATCCGTAAGAGGCATGTGTACAGTAATAAAGTCTGACTTGGCAATTACATCCTCAAAGGTACCAACCTCGATGCCCATATCCTTTGCGCGTTCTTCATTGATATAAGGATCATAGCCGATAACCTTCATTTCAAAGGCCAGTGCACGCTTGGCCACGCCGCTGCCGATACGTCCCATACCGATAACACCCAAAGTCTTATCCTTCAGCTCCACGCCGGTATACTGCTTGCGATTCCACTCGCCCTTCTGCAGTGTCTCATTGGCAATTGGAATATTACGGGCCATGGACAGCATCATGGCACAGGTATGCTCGGTGGCTGCATTGGTGTTACCACCAGGAGAGTTAATGACGATAATGCCTCGGGCAGTTGCTGCAGGAACATCAATGTTATCCACCCCTACACCTGCACGACCAATAATCTTGAGATTAGCTGCCGCATCGATAACCTCAGCGGTAACCTTGGAGGCAGAGCGTACAATCAGGGCATCAAACTCCGGAATAATCTGTAAAAGTTCCTCAGCCGGCAACTTATCCTTAATTACACATTCAAAATCATCTTTAAGGATATCAACAGCCATCTGAGATACGCCGTCTGCAATTAATACTTTCATGGTAAGCCTCCTACAATATAAAGATTTATATTTATGCTGATTTCACTATACCTTACATCATATTTTATTTGCACTAAAAAATCAAGTGTATTCTGTAGCAAAACTTTTTGTAACAAAGCTCCATTCTTTCTTGACCCTTTTCCAAAATCTGATGTAAAATTAAAAAATAGACGTTTTAAAAAAATACTTATCTTTTAGGAGGTTGTCCCATGGAAGCAAATCGTATCTATAACTTTAATCCTGGCCCTTCAATGTTGCCTTTGGAGGTTTTAAAGGAAGCCCAGGCAGAGTTTTTAAATTTTCAAAATTCCGGCATGTCAATATTGGAAATCAGCCACCGTGCCAAAGCTTATGATGAGGTTCATAACCAGGCCAAGGCTGATATAAAAGAGCTGATGGGCTTAGGTGATGACTATGAAGTATTGTTCATCCAGGGTGGAGCCAGCCTGCAGTTCGCCATGATTCCTATGAATTTTGCCACCAAGGAAAAGCGTGGCAATTACGTTCAGTCCGGCAGCTTCGCTTCCAAGGCTTTCAAGGAGGCGCAAATTTTAGGTGTAGGCTATTCAGCAGCCTCCAGCAAGGATGTGGATTATAAGCACATTCCTACTCAGGATGAGATAAAAATGAGTGACGATGCAGCTTATCTCCATCTCTGCTACAACAACACCATCTACGGCACCGAGTACCATTATATTCCTGAAACTGGAGATGTACCTTTAATTGCAGATATGTCCTCTGACATTCTTTCCCGTCCACTGGACTTTAAAAAGTTCAGCTTCATTTATGCCGGCGTTCAGAAAAATCTGGGTCCTGCTGGTGTTGTATTGGTTGTAGCCAGAAAGTCCATGCTGGAAAAGAGTCCTGAGGCTCTGCCAACCATGCTGCGCTATGACACCTTCTACAACAAGAACTCACTGTACAACACTCCACCAGCCTTCTGCATTTATATGGTGGGCAAGACTGCAAAATGGATTAAGGCCCAGGGTGGTCTAGAGGCTCTTGCCAAGGTCAACAAGAAAAAAGCAGATCTGGTATATGGCGTAATTGATAACAGCGATGGCTTCTACAAGGGCCACGCAGATAAGGACAGCCGCTCCTTCATGAACGTAACCTTCAGACTTCCTAGTGAAGAACTGGAGAAAAAATTCGTAGCTGAAGCTCTTGAAAATGGCCTTAGTGGCGTAAAGGGACACCGCAGTGTAGGCGGTATGCGTACCTCTATCTACAATGCCATGCCTTATGAGGGCTGCGAAAAACTGGCAGACTTCATGGAGAAATTCCATAAAGCAAATAAGTAACAGCAAAGGCACATAATGCGGTAACAAAATAAGCCAGCTTCCTTCATCTTAGCGAAGGTCGCTGGCTTTTGTTTTGTCCGAAACATCTTTATTATTTTTCGGGGCTGATTTTTGCCTCAAAGAGTCTGTTCCATGGACAGGTTACCCTTATTTTCTTGATAAAATCGCTTTTGTTTGCAGGCAAATTGTCCACAGCAAAGGTATGCATGAGAGAAGTGGCTCTCAGCTCCACCTGTGCCTTATCCGCTCCCAGTTCAGAATACACGCCGCCCTCCTTAAACCAGGAAAGCTGACGGCTTACCATCTGACGAATATTGGCCTGATATAACCAGTCATCCAAGTAACGGATGGTAAGGAGAGCATCCTTATCCGCTTTTTTCATATCCTTGGCCAGTACACCCTGGGCCAAGGCAAAACCTAAACTGTTGGTGGGGGTATTCCAGCCGGAATAGGATTGGAGCTTATAAAGAAGGTCTTTATCCCGTAATTCCTCCATAAGAGAATTATCAGAACCGTTTACAAAGGAAACATCCGCAACTCCCACGGGCTCCCCCCGATTAATAGCCCGCTCCATATAGGAGACAAAGGTTTTCACATCAGGACGAATTTTTTTGTTGTTGCTGTACCAGTTGGCACCTAAATTTGCTCCTGTAGGGTTGGTATTCACCATCAAAAGCAAATCCACATTCTTCCCGTTATCCACATATTGGCCGCCCAACAGCTGTACCTGAGCACGTACTGTGGTATCCACCGGTTCATCTGAATAGGCGGGAATAAGATATTTACCACTGCCCCAGTTATAATCAGCCGTAACAACCGGCTGCTTTTTCTCAATTACATTTACAGCTCTGGTCAAAAGCAACAGTCCCAGCTCATCAATACCAGCGATGTTCTGTACCTTGTCAGTGCTCTTTTTCTGAGTGTAATCCCTGAGATGACGCGCCTCCATGTGGGTCTGTGACCAAGCTGCATTATCATCTCTTCCCAAAGCAAGACATTCAAATTTACCCTTGGCTGCCAGATCTATCAGCCCTTCATTTACGCGATAGTTCTTGCCACGACGGCTATCCCAGTCCCTAAGATAATCAGAAGGAATGAGCTCCTGCAGAAATTCCAGCTCCTTCTTTTCCCGGGAGTTGAGTCCCTTGGCATCAGCCTTATCCTTTAGGGCAGTATAGCGGAAAATATCGTAGCCGTAGGCCTTGTAATACTCCGGCTCCTGGGAACCGGAATTTTCCCCGGAGGTAGGTGTTCTCATCACAGAAGAAAAGACATAGAGCTTGGCATCATCATGACGATACTTATAGTCGGCAAAATTTGCCACCCGTTCCTTCAGCTTCCGTTCTGTAATATCGTGCTTTCTGGAGCTGACCAGACTGCCGTAAATCATGCTGTCAGCAGAAATTACAATAGCCTTTATTTCAGGGTCCAAACCCCAAATTTTGCCACCGGTATGAAAACGCTTCTGCTCCAGTTTACTTGGACTTCTCTTTACTGTTGTATTTTTTTCCAGCCACATCCAAAGATTTTCCGGGTTTCCCATATTGTCCTTGTTGCCCAAAAGGTCATCGGGAGGTACTATCACCTCATAGCCCAGTTTTCTGATGGTCTCAGCTGACATTTCATCTGATACCGGTCTGTTATCATGTGGAATAAAAACGATTTTGCCCTTGGAAGTGCTGTTATTTACCTTCTTGGCTTCCATAGTGTCCGTTGCCACAAACAGACATACAAGGCATACAAATAACACAAATAATTTTTTCATATTCTCTCTACATTAAGTACACTTATCAACGCAAAACATTTAACGCCATTTCCTTAACATCGTCAGGTACATCCACCTTGGTCTTAACGGTAATATACCCTTCATGGGGAGTGGCCGACTCAACTCTAAACAAATCCAACAGGCGATGTCCCCTAAGCTCTGTAGTAGCCAACTCTGTATTTTCCAATACCGGCTTTAAATCCACAGTCACCCGGTTGCCCTTAATGATGGTTGGAATATCCTCCACCTCAATCTTGCCAAAGATATTCTGCACCATTGACAGGGACATGCGGGAAATAAACCACGAGGCCAGCCCGTGGTCCTTCAGGGCTCTTTCCTTCACCTTAAAAGTAACATGAGAGTCCTCCATATTATGGACCATTTCCTCAATAGTTCCGGAAATCTCAATACGTCCCAGTTTTTTGGTATCTGCTTTAATATCTATCTTCCCGTTTTCATGGGAAGCAACCGTCATAGCTTTTACATTATAATCGCCACTACTTAAACGATGCTCCAGAGCATCATTAATAACAGAATCCGGCACAGAAATACTGCCATTCATAATGTCCATCAATGACTGATGACTCCAGGTATGCTGTATCACCTGAACCACAGGGCCGTAGTCTTCTATAACTTCCGATACCTGTCCCCAGTCAATATTCTGTGCAGCTTCTATTATGGCTACAGGTAAATCCATTATTAGTCATCCTTTAAATATCAAATTACTTTTTGGCAGAAGCTTCTACGGCATTCTGCGACTCAGTCTCTTCTGCACGAATATCCTGCCACAGCTTGCGGGCGTCATTGTAGAGCTTATTGTCACTTATCTTAAGCTCCTTGTCATTAATCATTCTGCCCAAATACTGGGTACAATGATCCCGGTCACCAAGGCGATTAAACAGCGTTGCCAAAAGGTACATAACCATATTATCAGATAGGCTCTCAACGGGAAAGCGCTCTGTCATCAGTGCACGCTCATAGAGCTGTACAGTCTTCCGGGTCCATTCCATCTCCTGATCCTTAATCCCCACGGTACGGAACACCCAAGCCAAACGCAGTGACAGACCTGCCACCCGGGATGCTGGTGCCTGAATAGCCTCAGCACAATAAATAGCCAGCTGATAGGAAGCAATAGCCTCAGGCAGACCTCTCTCCGGAGAAAAAATAAACCTCACACGCCTGTCGTGCAGGAATTGTGCCATCATATCACGATGCCTTTCAGGCAGTGGCATCAAAAAATGCTTTTCATCTGCAGCAAAGCCGCAATGCTCGCACACCCAGATAGTGTAGTAATAAGGATTGAAATCCCGATAGTGGTTGCAGTAATCATCATCTGTACGGGAAATCATCAGTCTGGATTTAACTTTTACAACTCTTGTTTCCTTGCCACAGACAGGGCATTTCTTCTCCACCACAAAAGTAAATTCATTTGACATACTAATCATCCCTCATTTGGTCAATCACACAAAACATCCGACTATGTCTTACTCATTGTCTTTCTTGACCTTCTTACTTTTATCCTTTTTATTGTCTTTATTCTGAGCTTCAACAGCTGCCATAACCTTGACAGCATCCTCTTCGTTCAATTCCTCATTGTCCCTGGAATCCGTGGCCTTGTTTTGAGCCCTGTATTCATCCTGTTCAGCCTGCATTTGGGCCAAAAGCTCATTATCCGCATTCTTGTTGCTGCGCAAAGCCAGCTTCACCCTGTTACGCATGGCATAATCAATGATTCTGTTGTAAAAAATCCGGTCAAAGCTCTTTTCTGAGAGGGTATCCAGCTTTACAGTGCGGTCAGGTCTATTTCCCGCCAATGTGGTAAAGGTGGAATCAAGAAAATCCTGTTGCTTAAAATAAACAGTCATATCCTGAAGATTAATCTCATAATACTCTGCAGCACCTACCAAATCGCTAAATCCCTCCACGGAGTTACCGTTCCAGCGGCGCTTTGAAACCACATCGTCAATCATAAGGTAGTCGTATATTTTTATTACCGGTACAACCAATTTGTTGAAATCAATATTTCCCTCATCATCCTTACCATAGCAAATCTGCTGCATATTAAAGAAATAATCGCACCTTGCAGAAGACTGAACCCACTTAAATATGGATTCATCCATCTGTGGGCTGGCACTAGCCACAGCAGTCCACAAGGTACACAGAATTGCAAATAAGATAACTACAGACTTTTTCATAACAAAATATGCCTCCATATATACATCTTCAAAAGTTTACTTTAACTCGTCAAAATGAAAAACTTATGAAAAATGTCCCTTAAACCCTGTCATCCGATGGGGTAAGAGTATCCAATTCATATGGAGTCTCCTGATATACATAATAGTTAAGCCAGTTGGCAAAAAGCAAATTGGCCACCGAACGCCATCTTACAATAGGTGGCTTGGTAGGGTCATCATCTGGATAATAGTTTAATGGTACATTCACATTTGGCATTCCCGCAGCCATATCACGGTCATATTCTGCCTTCAGGGACAACGGATCATACTCTGCATGCCCCGTAATAAAGAACTGACGCTTTTCCAGATTGGCAATGGCATAAACTCCGGCCTCCTCGTCTGACTCAGCCATAATGGTCAGCTCCGGAACTTTCTCAATATCCTTCTTTCTGACCTCCGTATGGCGGGAGTGAGGAACATAGAACTCATCATCAAAGCCACGGAATAGTCGTTCATTCTCCACACAAAGATGATGCTTATACACCCCGAAAATCTTCGGTGCCACATCATATTTTTTTATCCCGTAATGGTAATACAAACCGGCCTGGGCCCCCCAGCAAATATGGAATGTGGAATAGGCGTGGGACTTGCTCCACTCCATGATTTCCGCAACCTCCTCCCAGTAAGCAACATCCTCAAAGGGCATCTGCTCCACCGGGGCACCGGTTATAATAAATCCATCGTATTTTTTATGACGAACCTCTGCAAAGGTACCATAAAACTCAGTTAAATAATCCGTTGTGGTATGGGTAGGCACATAGGATTCGGTATATATAAAATCCACCTCCACCTGAAGTGGGGTGTTACCCAACAGGCGCAGCAGCTGAGTCTCCGTTACCTGCTTTATGGGCATAAGATTTAAAATCAACAGCTTTAATGGTCGGATATCCTGACTGTATGCACGGTCAGAATCCATGACGAAAATATTCTCACCCTCCAGAATCTTCGTTGCCGGAAGGTTATTAGGAATCTTAATTGGCACGAAATCACCTCAAAAACTATTTATGAAAGCCGGTCATTCATTGTCCAAGCTATAACGCTTTACCCAGCTTTCATGCCCACCCTCATAAACCTTGAGGGCTTTAAGGGCCTTTTCACTGTTGGTACCAGCCTCAATCACATGGTACATACCATCAGTGGTATTGGTTATATCCTTCCAGCCGGTGGTTGCATTCCAGGTCATAACCCGAATCACTTTTTCCGTATACATTGGAATATTTACGGCCTTTTTCTGGAAGATTATGCTTTCCACCTCGCTGGCAGAAGATTTCTTTTCCTGCCACTCCCAGAAAATAATATTCTGGCCCTTCAGACGCATGGTGGATGTATCTGCCATACTATAAACCACGCCTCCGCCATTAGGGGCATCCTGCCACAACTGGAGCCAACGGTCATCCGCCTTGCGGCGTTCATTTTCTCCCTGACTGAAAACGCTGTCCACAATATAACAATAGAAATCCTCGTCAAACTCCTGGGAATTCATCTCCTTGGGACGAACCGGGCTGTACACCTTTTCCCACAGCTTGTTGTCATCCTTGTCAAAAAAGGACTCGTTCAAATAGGCCAGAGTACGGTTCTGGGGATTAACCTCCACCTCAGCCAGACTGTAGGCCAGCTGTCCAGGGTTAATATCCTTAATGCCGTAATTATTAAGTGTCTCCTGAGCCCCGGCAGGACTGTAGGTAGTCTTGGTCCAGGCACTTATCTGTACCGCAATATCCCCAAAGGAACGCAGCACCTGTACCTTACCGGGGGCATAAAACTTACTGTATTTATCATCGGAGGAAATCCAATACCATTCTGCACTATCATTGGCAGCATATCCCACAGCGAACATCATCATGAGGCTGCACATAAAAACTAAGCTGGCTATGAATCGGCGTATCATAATATATCACTCCTTCAACATCCCTTTAAAATTCAAAAACAAATAAAGAGATACAAATACTTCAGCAGTATATATTTTATCATAAAATGGTAATTTTTTACAGATAACCAGTGTAACCTTGTGGGATATTCCCGGATATGATAAACTTTTTTCCAGTAACATAGGGGGTATAGCCATGAATTATACAAATTTTCAGGTGGGGGAAAAATTCCCACTGCCTATCCATAATCAGGGGGACGGGGGACTGTTTCAGATTGATTCCAATGGTGCCATGTTTATCCTGCAACTGAGCCATACAGATGTAATCGCCACCGAAGCCTTCCGCACCGGGGCTATGGAGCTGGGACTTTTTGAGGATGAGGGCATCGTATTCTTCCTCTACAAAATTGACGGTATCTTCAAGGAAGGCTGGGGTGATTCCCCACTGGGCATTCATCTGTTGCCTCCGGGGAACAAGCCATGTATCGCAGACCTTGATGACCCGGTTATGCACCTTTATCTGGTGGACACCAACTTGCAGATATTGCTGGCCCAGCGGACAGTTACTTTGGATAAGGAATTCCACGCCATGCTCCGGCAAAAGGTTCAGGAGCAGCTTGAGAGCTCCATTTCCCCAGGTGCCTTTGTCACCACCCTCCAGCGGGTATGGCAAAAGCACAGCTCCAAGGACATGAGCGACAAGGCCCTTATAAAACAGTCCGTGGAAATGAACATCCCCGCTCCACCGGTTTTGAACTAAATATTTTATTCAATAAAATACTGGCTTTAAACGACGAAAAGCTGCTGTACAAGGAAGCGATATGCTATCCATGTGCAACAGCTTTTTTATTTTTTCATCAAGCCACACGGGTAAAACCTATAACAGAAGCATCCTTAGTATAACATTTGCTTCTTAAACACTTTTATATCTTCCTTGTGAGTTATCCAATATGACCATGTAATTTTCAATCAGTCTCAGTGATTCTTATACTGATAACCTTACTATTTTTTACTTTAAGTTCTAATAATTGTGTATTGGCAAAATACCAATAGGTAAGTTCGCCTTTTTCATTCACAAACTTATTGAATGGTGTTCCATATAATTCTTCGATACTATTTTCGCGCATCCCAACATATGCTCCATCTGGTGTAGCAATACCATTATTTTGTGTGACAATAACTTGGTCAACATAATTAACACCAACTTCATAATGGTTATCTGGGCGGCTTCGACGAGAGCTTGAATAAACCAAGAACCCATTTCCATAATGTGATACCCATCGACCACCACCATCTATATGTGTTGGCGGACCATAAATACTATTTACATATTTAAGTGATGCATCTAATGGAATACCACCTAGTGCGATTTGATTCTTTGATAAAGCGCTTACCGTTGTGCTCATACATAATATATATATAATTATCAATATAACTATCGGATTTGTAATTTTGTTCATGTTCTATTGCTCCTTATATTCACCATTATTGTTCCCGCTGAAAATCCGTGGTTGTTTCCAACCGTGTATGTTCAGTTATCTTCTGAGGAATTTAGTTGGCAAAAAGATGTTCCTGTGACGCAACCAGTTTAACAACTCCACTATCATATTTTGACAACTGAACACTAATCCTATCACCTGTCCAAGTATACGAATTGCTCCCCTTCCACACCTTATATTGGCCTGCATCATAATTCTGTGTCAAGTAATCTAATACTTCCTTATATTTTTCTGGCTTAATTTCTAGTTGCACACAAAACAATCCAGCATCTGTTGTTTTATAAATTACAAAGTTCAGATCGCGAATACAGTGCCGCAATGGCACAAATTTTGAAAAATTATAAAAAGGTGAAAATTTCTTCAAATGATACATTTTCATTTGACCACTATCAACTGTCCCCACACATTCTAAATCTGGCAGTTGGTTAGCACTCTTCCCAAAGCCTTGAAACTGTTCCACGATGTTTATTTTCGGCGTATACCTATCGTAATATTTTGCAACACCACCTTCTACCCCGACTTTATAAAATCTTGGATTTTCCTTATCTCCTGTAGCATAATACAAGTGTTTATTTGATACAAGAAAGATACGGACTCCATCTGCATTAACACTTACATTCTCAGAATTAGCGATTTCTTTCCATCCTCTGCCATCAAAATTTCCAATAACCTTTGACACTTTTGGCCAAATATTCCTGTCAAAAAAAGAAAATATATAAAAAGGATTTCGAGAATTAGAGGCTTTTATTTCCCTGACATCAATTCCTGCATATTCTCTCACAAGGGCTGGTTCTATATCTATACATAAATCAACTGGCAAATTATCAGAAGACAATGTAAATTTCACAGCACCATTTTGTTGAGGCTCCGTTTTCAATGTGTTTCGAGCATCTTTCACTATAAATGCTTGATTACGGTCAATCAAAATATTCTGACGACTTCCCATATCTTCAAACAGTATCGTTGATTCTTCAGCATCTACAATTCGTTCATTACCAATCAAGCTAAAAAAACAAATTACCGATATCATTAAAATCATACCAGATATTCTTTTATATATTTTAACTTCTAAGTTCATCCCCATCCCCCCCTTATTTTAAATGAAAATGAACTATTAACTACAATATTGTGTAATTAATCATTTTCGATCATTAAAATATTTTATTATTCTAGAATTCAATTCAATGTATGTACATCCATAGTCAGATGCAGCTAATTCATGTGGTCTATACAGCAAACCTATAGCCCCATTTTTGGTTATAAAATAATTATAGCTAACTCTTGCATTATCCCTCTGCAAATAAAAATCAATGAAAGAATCACTTTTAGATATAAAAGTTCTGTTTTCTATTGAGTATAATGGCTGATTCATTATTATCCCAATATCATCTGATTTTAATTCTACAAATTTTGACAAATGCATTCTCTCACCTGTCCACTTGTTATAGTTAAAACCAATCGCATCAAGTTCCGGTTGTTTTGCACTATCAGAGTAAGTTTTCTCTTTAAACAATATCGATATATAATTACCATCTTCATACTCTACACTATATGCTAGCTGCCCACTGTCAAAGCCACCGTTTTGTATGCCATTTTTAAATATCATGACATAAGAGTATATATCATCATTTATCTTATCTTCAGCATTTTTTTGATTTGTATTTAAGTATACTTGAGGGAACGAGATCATACACTTGCCGCCTACCATTGAACTATTGCCAACTGAGGCTGATACTTTTGCAGAAGTTCCAACCAGAATAAGTGAACACATAAAACAAGCTATCACAAGCAAACTTATCAGATTTTTGCATATTACTTCACAATACTTCACCAATCTCACCCCACATTTACCAACTGAAAACCAATCCAGTTGGCATTGCTGTCCCATCTTAAATAAACAGAGCCAACTGTACCATAGCCCTTTCCGATAATACGATAGCGTCTACCTGAATACTTGTCTCCCATTCCGTTACCGTAAGCCCTGCCGACACCAATAATTTCTAACTTTCCATCATTTATCTGCGACTCTATATCGTCGTACAGAAGACCTGCCTGATCCAGGGTTGCCTTAGTGGCGTAAGTTACATATTTATCACCGTGTTTTCCTACTAACCACATGCCATCACAAACGGTGCTGCCATTGGCTGACCCTTGATAGGTTTGGATAAGCAGGAATACTCTATCACTTGCTGTAGAAACAACGGAAGCCTTTACTGAACCATTATTCTGAAGCGGAAAAGACAAATAATCCTGACCGTTATCAAGGCTAAGCAATTTAATGTATCCTCCGCCAATCTTCTTTACACCGTATTCTTGCTTATAAATCAGGGTTGGTTTCAACTCGACTTCCTCACTACCAAGCCTAAATACACTGCCATTCAAATCACCAGAACAATTATCAATGATACCACTATAGTTATCGATACTAAGAACCTGTTTTATCCCTGTAAATTCAATATCAGAGCCAACCCGTGCAGTATTATAATTTACTGCACCAGAAACACGTATAGCATAATCTTTCACCAAAGCATAAGCAGGATAAAACATACTTTGACTAGAAGGCGGTGGTTCTTTCCCATTTATAGTAACTCTGCCCGTTGTTTTATTTTCTACAATATTATGTGAACTGCTTTCCCCTGTAAGATTATCATGCTTATAGCTGATACCATTACCCTTAACTATAATATTCAATATTTTATCATCTTCATAATTTATATATGCTGTATGAACATCAAATATAGAACCAAAACTTGAACCTGTATCCCAAACTGGATATTGAGAATCACCATGCCAACAAGTTGCTCCATTAACCGTTGATAGAATACTTGCCTGGGAGTAAGAAGGCACCATCAAAGCGGATACTACAGTTAGCATAAATGCCATAATTGAAAAGAATAATCGCCTTGTCATTCGCATAAATCCACTTCCTTAGAGGTTACATATTTTTATTTAATAACTGGTCAAATACCAATGTAATTAAAAACAATTCATAATCACAAAGGCCCCATTATGACAACTGTAAGGTTGGGTAAATAAACATAGATTGTCTGTGTTTTCACACCTTAATTATACTGCTATAAATGTATATACTATAAGATTTGCATTCGGCTGGATAGCTACCACTTGCAATTCAGTTCCCAAAGAATTACACCATACATGACCCGTATATAAATCATTTCTAATAGCAACAAGATTTGCTCCCCAAAGAGCATCTACTTCTGATTCGCTTAATCCCAAACAATACTCAATCATTGAGACTGCTATATTAGAATAATCTGACGCTTCATTATCCTGAGGATCATAAAAAACTTTAGCTTTCATCACTGAACCATTATTCAAATTGCATAATAATCTGATATTCACCGTATGCCCAGTTGAACCAAAATCCATGGAATATGAGTCATACTTCACACCTCGCTCTTCTGATGTTCCAAGGTGTTTAACATTTCTAATAGTAATATCATTATTAGGATCACAATACTCATTCATCATGACATTAATCAGCTTGTGAGCACCCTCCCTGTAAATAGGTGAATCTGCCTGCACAATGCCCGAACTGCCACAAAATAAAAATATTGTGATCAGAAAAATCCATACTCTCCTCAACCTTTATTCCTCCCCAAAATATAATGCTATATTATATTTACCACTCACCAGGCCCTAAACCATTTATCATACGATAAAAATCTATACTAGATTGACTTTGACCAGTAATACGTCCTACTCTGGCATCCTCGTCACTTCTATATCCGTGATTTGTATTTTGTGCAGATATTTTCTTATAAGACAGATTCTGATTTGTTATTTCGTAAGTTGCCCCCTCAACATATTTAAACTTAGTTGTATAACAGTTAGTTTCAACTTCTTTCATACCTTTAAGAATCTGCTTAATATCCCAATAACAATCATGCTGGTCAAGTTTTTTTCCGTCAGCTGAGCGTTGTATTATTGTTGCACTCCAAGAAATGGCATAGTCATTTTTGCTATGACTACAAGCCGTTACTTTAAATGACGGTCCACCTTCAGAAGTCCATCCATCATAGTATGTATTATAGTGTACTGTAGAATTATCTAAAAGCGCACCATCCCAATCTATCCACATAGCTGAAAGTTTCGTATCACTATTAAAACGCTTTTCTGTATTTTTAAAATTGGTCAACCTTAATTGCTGCGTAATAGTACCACCTGATGGTACGCACCAGTTAATACGATCATAACTGGCAGTTTCTTCATATGAAGTGCTACCATTTTCCTCAATAATATTATCTATTCTAAAATTAATATCAACACCATTTAAATAAACGGTTTGGGAGTTATTATTTTCAATTTTCAAATCAACAACTATAGCATGCTTGTCCCAATCATATTGTACATTTGTAATTTGCCCACCTAAATCAGTCGCCATTGCTAAAGAACTAAATGACAACAACGTCATAACAATCCAAAAACATATTCCTATTTTTTTCATTATCCCAATTCCTCACGCCTATTATTAATATGCCTTTCTACTGAACCCTTTTAAACATATATTTTCCTATTTTGCACTTCTGGTAAACTTATTGTAATTCGTTCTTATCCAAGCATAATAATTAGGAAATGCAACATCATCCAAGTTAGTCCAATTACCGAACTCACTGGTATCATATCCTAATGATGATTTAGTACCTGTTCCCACATGGTACTTATAAGCATCGACAATTCGTTGTCTATTATTGTTGACGTCTATTTCCAACGCACAAACCAAATACTCATTTCCATCAAGTTGCATTGCTCGTCCGTATCTGTCATAATCAATGCCTGATTTACTGGTGGCAAATAGGTTCATAACATTTCCATTTTCATTAACATATATGTTCTTGCCATTAGTATCACACTTTGCCTCCATATTCATCTGGTCAAATTTCTGTTGTTTAATTGTTTCCCACTTCGCTTTGCTTGGATCTAATCGTGTCTGCTTAACATTTTCAGATTTGGCAGGAGCTTTTGTTAACTCTTCCACCAATTTTTGTGTATTTTCAGCATCAAGTTCTTTTTGCTTTTTCTTTGCTTTTGCATCCTGTCCAGAAAGTAAATTATGTATTTCTGTACCAATAGTCACGTTATCACGTGTTGCCATATCATTTAAAATATAGAATCCAAAGCAAGCAACCATTATAAGTACAGTAGAAATACTACTATTATTTTTCATTCACGTTTTGCTCCCATTTTATTAAACTGTTCATATATATCTTTTTCCCTATGTGTATTTATAAAATTTTGCTACTTTATTTCTTCTTCCAATACACATCCTGCATAAAATGCCAACAATGAATCTTAGAACAATTATTATATGTATCATTGAAATCGAATTCTTCAGCATCATCTGGGATACTAAATGATTTTTTTGCACCATTGAGCTCTTGAATTCTCCAATAATAGTGAACATCTGTAAATGATCTAGTATCACCATGAATATTCCACATTTCCAAAAGGTATTGCTTTTTAAAATCATCTTTATACGTGTATATAATGGACGATAACTTATATACTTTTTGCCCCAAATCCATTCTAACACTACTGGTATCAATCAAATAGCAGGCCATGCCCTCATTATGATAATCATTTGCAACGATTATTCTGTAATTGTCATAATATCTCATCCCATTTACAAAAGGATGTGCTAATGCCATATTAACGCCACATAACAAAATTACAAATGTTAGCACTACTTTTTTCATTATGATTCTACTCTCCCTTTACTTATACAAATATCGTCAATTATAATATCAATTTAATCACACTATACGCATACTTGTTTTTATTAACGAAACTGTTGACTTGCATTAAATATCATTTCTGCAAGTTGTGAACAACCAATATACTTAAATCTTTTTATACTTAAACATTAACGAATCCTCCATTCAATTTAAAAAAATTACTTTACCCTACCCCAAACATGAGGATGCCCAGTCGGCCGCTGAGTAATGAAATCTGTACAATACCCAGCCGCTAGGCCAAGAGTATTAGGATCTTCTGATACATCATTTACGCTCATTTGGGTACCACACACTCTACATGCCCATACACCTGGTCCCCCGCTCTTATGTCCTTGTTGTATTACATTTCCGGAATTGCCATATTCTTCTCGGGTGGAAGCATTAGACGTTGAAACTTGGTCATTAGCTGCTAACTCGTTATAACTACAGCCAAAAGCACATAAAAGACTTTATTCACCTTTTTAAATTGAAAATATTCCCCATTATCATAACTCCTCACATAATAGACTCCAAAACCTTTAAATAAATCCTTTGGCAACATTAAATACTTGTTGGGTCAAACTATCCCTATATACTGGATAATCGCCAGTAGAAGGGATATTATCAATCATAAGGTTTCCCCACCATGTATTCCCCTGAAGATAAAATTTAGCTGTAGCAAAATGCTCTTCCTTGCCGCCGACTACAAATCTAACTCCATTTATTACAAGAAACTGATACTGAGAGCCAACAACACAGCTAGAGTCAACATATACCTGATATCCTTGATAATCACAAACATAATAATCTGCTGCAGATGCTGTTTCTGGCGCACTACATAACATCAATGTTAATGCAAATAATACTCCGCTAAATAATAATTTGATTTTTTTCATACTCTAACCCCTTTTCATATCCCCTAGTTATTTTGTACTGGCTAAACTCACTATACAATTGCTCTCAAAATCCCCCCAGACTGGCCTCCTCAGCCTTTATTTATTTCTTTCAGATTATTTTCATACTAAAAATTATATCATCAATGCCCCCCCCGCAAGACATTTGATTGTCCTTAGTGGATTTATGATTAGTGCAGTCTTGCAGTCCGAAGTATCTACAAACGCAAAAAAAGCTGCTGAACAAGGAAGCAATCTGCTATCCAGGTGCAACAGCTTTCAATTTTAGTAGCGAAGTACTGTTTTAATCCAAAAGTCCTGTTTATTAAACCCTTTTTATGTTATATTTTGCCTTCTACCTATTTATTCTACATGCCGCCTAAAATACTATCCTGATTACTTTTCCCATAAACAAACCTCAATACAACTATTTTCTTAGAAAAATCATCAACGATGTAATAAGCAATGTAGTTTTTTACCAAAAAATAACGCACATCATCACGTTTCAGAAACTCATTTTCTACAACCTTCCCAGCTCTAGGTTCCAGACAAAATTTGTCAATCTGATCGATAAACTCATCTGCTAAAGCTTTAGCCGCAACAACATTTCCCAAGTTAATTGAAATATAAGAAAGTACGTTATCAATGTCTGATTCGGCAGTGCTAGTCAATACATAATCATACTTTTCAGATGCCATATTTATCCCTCATCTTTTTAAGAGATTTTTTACCATCTACGACACGCCCTGCTTCATAATCAGCTATACCCTCATTTATCATACGTGCCTCATCTATTTTGCCCACTAAACGCTCATAATACTCAATATCCATTACTACCAACCGGCCATAACCATTCTTAGTAACAAACACAGGCTCATTTGACTCGGCACATCTTCGCTCTATCTCTACAGTGTTTTTTAAATCTCTCATTGGAACTATCTGCATAATTTCACCCCCAACGCAATATAGCCATATTTATATATAAATTATATCCAAAATTTAGCCACATCACAATGATTTATATTACTATCATACGCAAAAAGCTGCTGTACAAGGAAGCGATGTGCTATCCATGTGCAACAGCTTTTTTATTTTTATCCTAAATCCACCAGTGTCCGCTGGCGCTTGTCGAACATTACTCCCTTGGTGTAGCCGTAGCGGGCCACATACTCAATAGCTTCATCAATGTAGCTGCCGCAGTCCTCCGGCTTGTGGGCATCTGAGCTGGTTATTATCGGCAAATCAGCCTTGGCTGCCAGCTTCATAAACTTGTAGTACGGAGTTATTTCCGCAATCGGATAACGGTATACTGTACCCGTATTTACATCAACACACATATTGGCCTTCTTTAATGCCGCCACTGCCCTTTCCAGATATGGAGTGGCATCAAAGTAAGGAATCATGCGATAAAGACGGATATTATATGGATGCCCCAGCACATCATAAAGACCGCTGGCCACCATGTGCTCGATTTCCTGGGTATAAGCCTCGTAAATATCATCCAGGGAATGGTGGTTCCATTCCGCCATAATTTCCTCAGAATCATAGGCCCAGCCACGAATAAAGTGAATGGAGCCGATAATATAGTCAAAATCGTACTCCTTTAAAATCTCTGCCACCTGCTCCTGATTCCGGAAATTGCACACCTCTATACCAGTTTTGGCATTATAACCGGCTGACTTCAGCTTTTCCATGAATTCAAAATAGTCATCCAAGGTGTGCTTGAACTTATTGGACTTCAGCCACTGCTGCTGGAATTTTCCCACAAAGGAATCATCCAAAATCAAATCATCATAATAAAGCTGCTTAAACTCCGGAAAGGTATGGCTGTGCTCGGAGATACCGATTTCATCCAAGCCCCTTTTGGCTGCTGCCTCAAAGAAGCCCTTGGCCCAGTCAACATCATAATCCCCTTTTTCAAAATGCATATGATAGTCAAATTTCATACACGTTTCTCCTCTACCACTAATATACCCAAATGTCTAAATCTAATACTCTCTTAAATCAAACCCTGCTTTATTAATTCCTTTATCTGATACATAACGCCATGCTCTGCATTGCTCCTGGTGGTAAACCGTGCCACCTTTTTCAGCTCAGGATAGGCATTTTCCATGGCATAGCTATAATGCACCGACTGCATCATTTCATAATCGTTCATATAATCGCCAAAGGCGGCACATTCCTCAGGCTTAAAGCCGAATCTTTCCTGAATATGTTTTATAGCCCAGCCCTTGTTGATGCCCGGATTAAGTATATCCACCCAGTAGTTGCTGCTAAGTGACACTTGCTGCTCCGGCTCAAACTTGGTCAGAACCGGCATAAGATTATGCTCGGCATCCAGACCTTCACAATCTGCAAAGGCAATTTTAACAAATTCATCATCCACATCGTCAAAGCTGTCCACAAAAATGCTGTGGGTAAAGAAACGGCGGGCCTCATGGATATATGGCTCCCATTCCTTTCTTACATAAGCATTCTTCTTGCCACATAGAATGGCAAAAAAATGATGCTTGTCCGCCTCGGCGATTACCCGGTGTACCAAGTCCATATCAAGAACGCTGGAACAGATTTCCTTTTCCTGATAAATATTAAATGCACCGTTTTCCGCCAGGAACATAAACTCGTTCTTATATTCCCCCATCTGCTCCAAAAGGGCAAAATATTGGCGGCCGCTGGAAGGGGCAAAGATAACGCCACGCTTCTTCAGTTCTGCCATAACCTCCGGAAATTCCTCTGGCAAATTGCCATGTTCATCCAGCAGGGTGCCATCCATGTCCGAAAAAATAATCTTTATCATAAAATCACCAGTTTTCAAGCATATATCAATATTACATTCCATTATAACGCAATTGTTAATTTTTTTCTTCTAAAAAATGGAAAAACATTTTATAGCCACTAGCTCCTGCCATTTTTTATAAACAGGTCAGAAACTGTTGACTTCAGCTCGGGTCTCAGGACTAGAACTTTTTTTGCCTATTAATTACATAGCATGAAAAATCAAAACTCGCGTCGTCCTTTCAGGACTCGCTCAGACAATTGATTTTTCCTGCTAATTCCAGTATGGCAAAAAAGAGTTCATTAACGCCCTTCGCCCTAATGCTTCAGTCAACAGCCTCTGCCCTTTTATTAGCACATTATCTAAAAGGGGCAGAGGTAGATGGTCTTGAACGTACGGCATCGCTGCGTGAAGAAAGCTTTTTCTTGGTATACTACGCCTTAGTGGAAAAAGTCGATGTCTGAGCGTAGCGAGTTTCGACTTTTTTCGCTATTTAATAGAGCAAGAAAAAGTTTTAGCAGCGTGACCGTGTGAAAGACAATCTGCTTCTGCCCCTTTTCTATGATATTGTAATACTTGATAAAAATGATTAGTTTTCTTTTTACCCTTTACGTCCATGATACAGACACCATGGCTCCTCTGCCATATAGTCCCCATCATGGTAATATGCTGCCCTTGCCCGGCAGCCGCCACAGGCCCTCTTGAACTCACATTCACCGCAGCCACCCTTATATTCAAGGGTTCGCAAGGTATTCAGCACCTCATTATTCTTCCAAATCTCATCAAATGGAGTCTCCCGTACATCCCCCAGCTCCATGTTAAGGTATGCACATGGCTGGACCTTACCCCGTGGACTGATAATACAATATGCAGTACCTGCCAGACAGCCACGACGGAAGCGGGTCTTTATCCCCATCTGAGCCGCAATACGCATAAACTGTGGAGCACAGGTAGGCTTCAATTCAATATCCACCTCAGTCTGCTTCTTCATAATACGGGTAAGGGTTTCCTCATACTGCTCTGCCCGCAGGGACTCAGCCTCAATGGTCTTGGCACGGCCCGTTGGCACAAGGAAGAAGAAATGATGGGCCACAGCCCCCTCTGCCACAGCAAAATCAGTAATTGCCTCCAGCTCATGGTTGTTCCAGTCCATTACGGTTGTGTGAATCTGGAATGGCAGTCCCACTGCACGGCAATTTCTCATCCCCTGAACGGCACCTTCCCAGGCCCCTTCAAACTTACGGAACTCATTGTGCTTCTTCTTGTCCATGGAATCAAGGGAAATCCCCATACCCATGGCCCCGGCATCCTTTAGCTTCTGAGCCATTTCCAGTGTAATCAACGTACCGTTGGTACCAAATACACTGCGAAGGCCAAGAGATGTGGCATAAGAAACCAGCTCTAAAATATCCGGACGGGTAAGGGGCTCACCACCGGAGAATATCATTATCTTAAAACCTGCTTTGGCAATCTGATCCAGCAAAGTCTTGGCCTCTTCAGTGGAAAGCTCCTCCTCTGCCTTGCAGCCCGCCTCCCGGTAGCAGTGATCACAAAACATATTGCAGGCATTTGTTACGTTCCAGGAAACTATCATTATTTATTACCTCCGATAAGGCCAATTTCTTCATCAGTAAGATAGCAGGCAGGGTCAGACTCCCAAAAATCACCAGTTCTTGCCTCCGCACGGGTTCTGAAATTACCATTACAATTATCAAGGAACTTACACTTGCTGCAACGACCCTTTAAGAGATGCTTTCTATCCTTCAGGCCTGCCATTATTGGATGACTGGTGTCTGTCCAAATTTCGCTGAATTTCTTGTCCCGCACATTACCGAAGGTGTGGTGCTGGGTAAACTGATCAGGATGAACATAGCCGAATGGATCCACCTCACCAAAGGCAATGCCTGAGCGATTGCCGCCATTCATGGAAATAAATTCCTTTATCTGGGCAGCCAGCTTATCGTCCCCTGAGGCCAATGCCTTTAAGTACATGTAAACGCCATCACAGTGATTATCTACAGTGAGGATCTCCTTCTCAAGGCCTCTTTCCTCAAAATCCTTGGTGCGGCGGATAATAATATCCATAGCCCGACGTGATTCCTCAGGAGTAACATCCTCATCCATCATGGCATTTCCACGGCCTGAATAAACGAGATGATAAAAACATACGCGGTTAATATTTTCACGCTCAATAAAATCAAAAATATTATCCAGCTCCTGAATATTGTGGTGATTGATGGTAAAGCGAAGACCTACGCGCTGACCTACAGCCACACAGTTCTGAATTCCCTGCATGGCCTTCTCATAAGCACCATCAACACCACGGAACTTGTCATTTACGTTCTTTAAACCATCCAAGGAGATACCAACATATCCCACGCCAATATCCTTAATGCGCTGGGCCACCTCACGGGTTATAAGGGTACCATTGGTGGAAAGAGTAGGACGGACACCCTTATTCTGGGCGTATTCTGCCAACTCAAAAAAATCAGGGCGAATCAATGGCTCCCCACCGGAAAAAAGAAGTACAGGTACCTTGAAATCAGCCAAATCATCAATAAAGCTCTTGGCCTCCTCAGTAGTAAGCTCGTTCTGATACTTCTTGTTATCGGAGCTCATGTAGCAATGACGGCATTTTAAATTGCAGGTCTTGGTGGAATTCCACACCACTACAGGCCCCATGCCCTCACCGGCACCATTTTTCTGAGAGTGGGCACTCTTTGTATACCTTAAAGAATCCCCATAATACTCTCTCTTAAACAACAGCTTTGTAACACTAATCATCTTAAAATCACCTAAATATAACCCTATATAAAATAATCACACACAATATTAGTCTTTGCTGCAGATTCCCGCCAACAGCAAGGTCAGCTTCATTTCAATGTTCTTCTCAAAGGAAACAGGTATATGACTGAAGGCTGCCGCCTGAAACATAGAATGAAACATTTCCGCCATAATTTCCGGGGAAATATCATTTCTGAACTCCCCACTGGCCTGCCCGGCCTTCAAAAGATCAAGAAACTTTCCCATAAACTCCGGTGCCGGCATATCAATCTTGTGCCCACCACGGGGATTAGACTGAGTCATTGCTCCGGTAAAGAGCAACGGTAAAAGATACCTGTTTTCTCCCACAAGTCTTGCAGTGAGCATTACCATTTCCTTAAGAATAACCTTGTATCCGGGACTGGATTTCATTAATCCATGGAGCTCCTCGGACATAGTGCCTGCAAAACGGTTCAGCAAGCTAATGAGAATATCCTCCTTGGAATTAAAATAGTTATAAAAGGTTCCCAGCCCCATATCCGCCGCATTCATAATATCTGCAATGGATGTGGCCTGAAAGCCCCTTTCACTAAATTGAATCACCGCTGCATTTAATATATCATTGCGGGCCTTAATCTTTTTCTGCTCACGACGGCCCAGCTTTTCACCACGATTTTCCTGCATCTCTGTATTATCTAATGACTCTGGATGTCCTGCCATTACATTACCTCCTTAGATCCACAATTAATGAATCCAATTCACTTTTTAACAGCTTTCTAAGTATAACATAAAACAGCACAAAATAAAAGCGCAAAGCCAATGCTCTGCGCTTAATATTCAATGGTGACCCAGGAGGGACTCGAACCCCCGACCCCTTGATTCGTAGTCAAGTACTCTAATCCAGCTGAGCTACTGAGTCATAGTCGGTCTTAAATAACCAACACGAGTATATTACCTCAATATATAAGATTTGTCAAATATTTTTTTGAGTTTTTTCAAATCTCAGCTTTTTTCTCACCATCAGAAACCAAGGCTCCACTGAGCTTTACAAACTCCGTGTCTGCATCGGTACAGGTAAAAATACACTGATGATCCTTTTGAATTATCTGATTTTCCTCAGCAATACTGATATCCAGCTGAATGCGGTTGTTTCTATCCTTGCGGAAGGAATACTCGCCACGGGTACTTAGCCATTCATTAATCATTTCCAGATTCATAAAGGAGGCCTGCTTGTTATACTCCTTGTATTCATCTGTAGCAGCAGCTGCTGCCTGTTTCATATCTGAAAAGCTGCCTATCAAAAAGAATTCTGTACTCTTTTCAGTGGTCAGCAGCTTAGTTACAATATAAGCCATTTTATCATCCTCTATTTATTCTTCCATGGTAACAACCGTGACTTTTTAACATGGTTATGCTCCCATCCTACTATTACCTCCAGAACAGAACCGGATACACATCTTGTCTTGGCTGAAATACTCATACAGTTGGCCGGCTTGGTGCTGGGATCAATCTCCGCAATCTTAAGGCCGGTACGCACAGGGCAATTATCATGAAGCATACCTCTGAGTACACCGGCAATAGGTGTTCTTATCTCCAATACATGACCACCCTCCACATGAAGACGACCAATTAGTTCATCCTTATCGATAATATAAGCTGTAGGATGACCTGCCTCCAGATAGCCATCACATGGTGAGTTGATAGAGTGGGAGGCCCTCATGATTGCCCTGGCCTCAGCTATATCCTTCTCCGGCAGTGCAATGCCATCGCGAAGAATCCGCCCCAGATTATGGCCTCTGGCCGTTTCAATAACACAGGTCACATCCTGACCTGCCACAAATCCGGGACCAACCCCAATGGTCAATGGGGCCATATCCTTATTGGTACCCAGATTCCGCTTGGCATAAATAGCATCTACCAGCACCTTGGGTTTAAACACCTTCAGGGATTCCAGCCCCGGATCCACCATAATAACCAGCTTGCCCTCTTTTAACATTTTGCTGGCTTCCTTGGCATCATCAGCTTTATAACAGGTAACCCTTTCCACAGTGGTCTCTCCGTCATAAATAGCCTCAGAAAATACAATATTCCTACGGATGGCAGAAGGGTACTGCTGTTCCAGCATCAGAACCTTATAGCCGCAGTTGTACAACCGATGGGCAATACCTGTGGCCAGCTCACCGCCACCCCTGATCATAACAAGTTGTTTCATTTCTTAGCTGTCCTCATATATACGAACCCGAAGCTTCAGCCCCCGGTCATCACAAATCTTCTGGCAAAGATCAATTTCCTGTTGATTTTCCACCTTTTCCACTACAGTCATTACCACATTCGGCACATATTCCTTGCAATCCACTGCAAATTTCAGCATGGCATCAAAGGACTCAATGCCATACTTGGCACGGGTCAGCTCCAAATAACGCTCCTTGTTGGAGGCATTCAGGCTAATGGAAATCGTATCCAAAATCCCCCCGGCAAAATCACCAGCGGTACTGCGCCCATACATCAAATCAGAAAGGCCGTTGGTATTAAGGCGGGTTTTCACTTCAGGGTGAGTGTCCTTAACATACTTTAAAAGTTCCACCACTGCATCTATACGGCAGGTGGGCTCACCAAAGCCGCAGAAAACAATTTCCGACACCATGTCCCAAGGGAGCTCATCAATAAGTGACTTAACCTCATGGACAGAGGGCTCTTCCTTAAGCCAAAGAGAGCTCTGCTCTGCCATTTCCTTCAGATTGCGCAAACAAAAGGTACAGGCACAATTACACTTATTAGTGAGATTTACATATATTCCCCGCCTGCCTTCCGGCTGTTCCTTTAAACTGTCGGCCACTTGCAAATATCTGCCGCCGGCATGAGTTGCATAAACTATCATCTTGCCACCCCATATATCAAATAAACTATGACATTGAGCTTATCTTAGCTCAGTCAAAAACTCCTCAAAAGCCAATCCGTAATTCCACGGCAAATCCAGCTCACAGGTGTATTCCAAAACCTTATTGATAAAATCAGCAGCCTTTATAACCGCTGCCTCCAGTGACTCACCATTTACCAGGCTTCCAGCCACAATGGCAGCAAAGGCATCCCCGGTGCCGGATCTGTCATTCCCCACCTTGTCCTTCTTGATAATGCCCTGAAGGCCATCCTTTTCAAACAGATAGTTCTTTATGTGAGTATCATCACTAAGTCCTGTGATTACCACCTGCTTAGGGCCACGGTCAGAAAGAGCCTTGGCCATTTTGGCCAGCTCTTCCTCACTGATTCTGCCATTTTCCGGATATTCCACATCCAACAGCTGACAAGCCTCAGTGAGATTAGGGGTTACCAAATCGGCCCATTTTAAAAGCCGGCGCATTTCCCGGCACATTTCAGGAGTGTAGGATGAATAAAGACGTCCATAATCACCCATTACCGGGTCCACCATAACCCTGGTATTATCCCCCTTGAAGCGATGGATAAAATCCTCCACCAGATTAATCTGATCCAGGCTGCCCAAAAAACCGGTGCAGATACCGTCGAATTCAATTTTATGCTGGGCCCAGCTGTCCATATAAGGAGTCATACGCTGGGTATAATCATCAATAAAAGGATTTTCAAAGCCAGTATGTACAGATAATATAGCCGTGGGTAACGGACAGGCTTGAATCTTCATGGCGGAAATCAGTGGCAGCTCCACAGTAACGGAACACCTGCCAAAACCCGTAATATCATTAACCAACGCAATACGCTTCTGCCTTTTCATGCAACATCTACCTTCTATCATCTGTCATACAAAATACTATTTCACTCGTCTAAGATGCGGCCCGGATCGTCTCATTAGCTTAGGCTCCCTTCTCAGGACCTCCCGAATAAGCTCCTTTTCCTTTATCAGGGCTGTCTGTCTGCTGATATTAACCAAAATTCCTATGGCAAAAAGGGACATAACCAGAGAAGTACCACCATAACTTATAAATGGCAATGGTACACCAACAACGGGAATCATGCCACTTACCATAATGAGGTTGGCCACAGCCTGTCCCCCAATAAGGAGCAATACTCCCACAGCCAGCATCTGCCCATACATATCCTGAGCCTGCATGGCAATGGCTGCCGCATAACGACAAAACAGCATATATACTATCAAAATAGCCAAAACCACAAAAAAACCCATTTCCTGGCTAAACACAGCAAAGGCAAAGTCAGTATGTGCCTCCGGCAGATAATCATATTTGCTGAGGCCCTGACCAATACCCATACCAAAAAGGCCACCGGAGCCAATGGACATCAGAGACCTTACCGTCTGGTAGCCCTGATCCTGGGCGTAGGGCCATGGATCGTAGGTAACCATTAATCGTTCCAATCGATATGGCTGCATGTAAATCATAAAGCCCACCAATATCAGGGCACCCAAAAGCAACCATTTTAGCTTGCTGATATGGAGACCGCCCACCACAAGCATAATTATAGGGATACCTATAACAATACAGGCAGTACCCATATCCGGCTCAACATAAACCAGCAGGGCCATGACCCCCACCACGCCCAGCTGACGATTGAAGAGATTGACTTCCTTGCCCTGTCCATTTCTGAAAGAAATATAATAGCCAGCCAGCATAATACTTACCAGCTTGGCAAATTCCGCAGGCTGGAAGGAAAACCCCGGGAGGGGAATCCAACGGCGGGCACCGTTAACAGGATCCGTAAAGAGCAGCACAACTAAAAGGCAGGCCATCAGTACAACTGTTACCGGCATTATCAAAGAACGCCATTTATGGTAATCCACCCTGGCTCCCACATAGCACAAGAGCAGCCCCAAAATCATGCTGACAGCGTGCCTTAGCAAAAATGCATACGGACTCCCATAGTCCCTTTCAGCCATAACAAAGGTTGAACTGAACACATTAAACAGTCCAGCAATAAGCAATATTATCATCAAAGTCATAATGGCTTCATGGTTGTTTTTCCATAATTTGACGCCCTGTCTGCGTGGTGTCAGTGGCTCTACTTTACTCAAAGGAAGGTTACCTCGCAACGATTGATTTTTTCACCAAATCCACTAAATTTACGCTCATACTCAGTCATAATATTATCTGGCCTATTTTCCGCATGAAGATCAAAGGACACATCATCCACCTGAAGTCCAGCCTCCTCAAACTGCTCAAGGGAGAAGTCAAAGAGAGGGCGGTTATCTGTCTTAAACACCAGCTTGCCAGGATGCTTCAACAGCTTGGAATAGCGCTTCAAAAAGCCCACATGGGTAAGACGGCGCTTAGCATGTCTTGCCTTTGGCCATGGGTCGCAGAAATTGATATAGAACTGGTCTACCTCGCCTTCAGCAAAAATCTCCTCGATATTGTTAATATCAAATACCAGAAGTTTTACATTGGTAATACCCAGCTCACGAATTTTTTTGGCAGCCATGTAAAGCACATCCTGCTGTGCCTCAATACCAATGAAATTTATATCAGGATGACGGAGAGCCATCTGACTTATAAAGTCTCCCTTGCCGGTACCCAGCTCCACATGAAGGGGAGCCTGACGATCAAATACCTGAGCCCACTTCCCCTTCTGATCCTCAGAAGCAGGATTGTCCTTATGGAACACAAAATCATCAAAATTATGAATAGCCTGGTCAACCCAAGGCTTTCTACGTAAACGCAAACTTATCGCTCCTATTCAAATATTGTATTGCAGTGGCAAATTGATTTGAGCATTAGGTTTCGATGCGTAAATAAACTATTTTTTTAATCTTGCACATTGGGAAAATATCCATTGTTTGAGCGTAGCGAGTTTGGATTTTTACCAATGCTAATTAAAAATAAAAAATAGTTTTAGCAGCGAAACCGAGCGAAAATCAAATGCCACTATATAAAATTTTACTTTTTCTCAAAGCCATACTTTTTTAGATAGCGGTACAGGGTAACACGGCTTACGTGAAGGAGATTTGCCATACGGGATACATTGCCCCCCGCAGCCTTCCACGCCTTTACGAAAATATCCTTGTCTTCCTTCCACTTATTATCTGGCTTCACATCCCCCATGAGGTTAATATCCTCAGGTCTGATAACACCATCTGTGGTCTTGAAGAAGGCCACCTCCAGCACCCCCTGAAGCTGCTTGATATTCCCCGGCCAATCATAATTGGTAAGGATATTCACAGTTTCATCAGCAATGGTCTTTTGCGCCATCTGATGCTGGCTGGCCAGCTCATTGACAATATGAACTGCCAAATCCCGTATATCCTCCCGACGGTTTCTCAGGGACGGTATACGGATCACACTTCTCGAAATGATATCATATAATTCTCTTGCAAACAAGCCTCTTTCCGTAAGACGCTTCAAATCGCTGTCACATGCCCCTACAATGCGCACATCAATAGAGCGGTCCACATCCTCGCCTACCCGGTTGGACTGGGATGTATTGAGGGCTGCTGCCAGCTCTATAGCAATATTCTTTGGCATCTTCTCTATTTCATCAATAAAGAGAGTACCACCAGAAGCCAATTCCAATTTACCCGGATGACTGATTTCCGAATTAAGGGCTACACCAAAGAGCTCCTGCTCCAGAATTTCCGGGGTAGTATCCCCACAATGAATTGTAATTAGAGGTCCTGCCGCACGAGGGCTGGCCTGATGAATACCGTGGGCCATACGCTGCTTGCCTGTTCCCGCTTCCCCCTGAATCAACATATGGTGCTTATTTCTGGCAATGCGCAGTGCCTTATCCTTAATGGAGCTGAAGTTTGTACCGGCACTTACTAGGGAATTCAGACTGTATTTCGCTGTAAAGCCTGCCGCATGGGCCACCAAAGTGCGCAAATCCTCAATCGGCATAGACACTGCTACTACACTGTGAACGGTTTCATCCCCATTGTAATCCAAAGGCACTACTGTGGTAATATCCTCGTAGGTCTTGGCCTGAGTAATCCAGGTAACCTCCTTATTGTAGGAAGGCACCCCTTTAAATCCGCGATATATTGGGGTGTGACGGTAATTCATTATAACCTCGTTAAGGTTTGTCTTCACCTCATTATTATCCTGAGGCCGGGCTCCAATACCCATGAGACGGCTCATCCCCAGCTTATTGGCATATGCCACCTCATCTCCTGCCATTACATGATATACCGCAAAAGGAGTTGCATCCAATATAGCCTCCTGGGCCTTGATGCGGGTAAACTGATGAAGATAAACCTCCAGGGACTCCTTAATGGTAAGAAGCATTGCAATAATAGCATCCTGAGGCATATCAGTCTGCTCCACCGCCACCAGAGAAATAATATACTGCAGCTCATTATCAACAATAATAGGTGCTGAGCAGGCATCACTTTGCTGGCATTCCGCTGCCCACATCTCAGGGCCAAAAAGCCAAAATGGTGCCCTGTGCTCGTAAGCAATACTTATGGAAGAAGTACCAACCTCCTCAATACCGACCCTTACCCCCTCAATCTCGCCTGGGGTCATCTGGTAAAACGGCATTGAATAGCTCTTTAACACGGTGCAATTTGCATCAAGAATAAGCAGACTTATATTATACTTCTGGAAGAATTCCCGAACATTGGCACTGATATCCTCCAGATATTTTATAGCCGGACCATGGAGCTTTTGGGCCTCCTTCAGCTCAACCTCAGAGAGACGCCTGTCCGTGGACATTTTATCCGATGGTACCTTTAAGGCAGCGCTTTTTTCCCAGGACTTGGCCACCCAGGGATGAACATTGGGATCTATTTCTCCTGTTTCGATAAATCTATGATAATATGCTTCCAGCTTTTCACGACTGCGACGTTCTCTAATCATAAAAACTTTCACTCTCCAATCTATTAAAGTAAGTTAGTTTAAAAGTAAAACGATTCTAAAACTATACATATACACTTATTTTAACATTAGTGATTTTTCTCTGCAAATTTTCCGGCCTAAAAGTTACAATTAAACCTCAATTATGCCCTATATAATGTAATATTTTGGTTGGCGACTTTTTTCAAGGTAGTAATTATGATATAATCTCATTGTCTGTACAATAATGTATTAGAATAAAAAGGAGAATGGTGGTTTATAGATGTCTACTCAATATAAGAAAATTCAGAAGAATATCTCCCCAGCTGCTGAGGGAGCAAACAGCAAGTCCAATATGAAGCCAAAGGCTTCCAGGGATTTACTTCTTCTCATCATGATTGCCCTTACCATGTTCGTTATGGCTTTGGGCTGGCAGACCCTTGATCAGATTGGCGTGGCTATGTACACCTGCCTTATGATTGGTATGGTTGTGGTATATATTAATCGTCACGGCAACTTCACCGACAAGGTTCACAGAATTTTGGTGGGCGTAAGCATGGGTACTCTCTTTGCTTCCGTTGGTCTCTTAGGGCTCAGCGTATACATGCAGTATTTTGCATAATAGCATCAAATCAAACCGGCTTTCCTCGGAGAGCCGGTTTTTTATTGTTTTTTGTACGTAAAAAAGACTGGTCCGAAAACCAGTCTTTTCCATTTTATTAAATTTCGCCTTTGGTTCCCAGAGCCTTAAGACGAGCCAATGCACGCTGCAGTGAAGCCTCAGCACGGAGAATATTAATATCCCCACGGGCCTCGCCACCGGCCTTATAAGCCTCGATACGCTGTTTGGCACGTTCCATGGACTTACGGGCACGATCTGCATCAATGTCCTCAGGAAGCTCTGCCACGGAAGCCAACACAGAAATCTTTTCCGGCTGCACCTCCATAAAGCCACCGCCTACAGCCACCAATTTCTCGGTGCCCTCAAGCTTCACCCGCATAGCATGAGGCACAAGGCCTGTTACCAACGGAGCGTGATGTGGCAAAATACCAAGCTCACCATCAGTGGAACGGACAATCAGCATATCAATATCAGCAGAATAAACGATCTTATCCGGAGATACAATCTCTAGCTTTATTGTAGCCATGGATTATCCCTCCTTTTTCATCTTCTCTGCCTTCTCCAGAACCTCTTCGATACCGCCTACCATATAGAAAGCAGCCTCTGGCAGTTCATCGTATTTACCCTCCAAAATCTCCTTGAAGCCACGGATGGTATCACGAAGTGGAACGTACTTGCCAGGTGTACCGGTAAAGATTTCTGCTACAGCAAATGGCTGGGACAGGAATCTCTGAATCTTACGGGCACGGGCTACTGTCAGCTTATCATCATCGGAAAGTTCTTCCATACCAAGAATTGCGATGATATCCTGCAATTCCTTGTACTTCTGGAGAACTGCCTGAACGCCACGGGCAACCTCGTAATGCTCGGAGCCAATAACATTTGGATCCAGAATACGGGAAGTGGAATCCAGTGGGTCCACTGCTGGATAAATACCCAGCTCAGCAATCTGACGGGACAGAACTGTGGTTGCATCCAGATGGGTAAAGGTACCGGCTGGTGCAGGGTCTGTCAAGTCATCGGCTGGTACATATACAGCCTGTACTGAAGTGATGGAACCCTTGTTGGTGGAGGTAATACGCTCCTGAAGGGCACCGATATCCGTAGTCAGAGTTGGCTGATAACCTACTGCAGATGGCATACGTCCCAGCAGCGCGGATACCTCAGAACCAGCCTGAATGAAACGGAAAATGTTATCAATAAAGAGAAGCACGTCCTGACCCTGAACATCACGGAAATACTCCGCCATGGTAAGTCCGGTAAGACCTACACGCATACGGGCTCCAGGTGGCTCATTCATCTGGCCATAAACAAGAGCAGTCTTGTCAATAACGCCAGACTCGGTCATCTCAGACCACAAATCGTTACCCTCACGGGTACGCTCGCCTACACCAGCAAATACGGAATAACCACCATGCTGGGTTGCGATGTTATGAATCAGCTCCATGATAAGAACTGTCTTACCTACGCCGGCACCACCGAACAAGCCGATTTTACCACCGCGGGAATATGGAGCAATAAGGTCAACGACCTTAATACCAGTCTCCAGAATCTGGGTTGCAGTCTCCTGCTCATCAAACTTAGGAGCTGGACGATGAATTGGCCAGAACTCCTTGTTGCCAACTGGTGTTGGATTATTGTCAACTGTCTGACCCAATACGTTAAATACACGGCCAAGGCAAGCATCGCCAACTGGAACCTTAATAGGAGACCCAGTATCTACAGCTTCCATGCCACGGGTAAGACCATCAGTAGAGCTCATGGCGATACAGCGGGTAACACTGTCACCCAAGTGCTGCATAACCTCTACTACCAGATCTATTTCCACGTCGCCGGCTTTACCCTGGATTGTAATTGCATTAAGAATCTCTGGCAGTTCACCTGCGGGAAATTCAATATCTACGACAGGTCCGATTACCTGTACGACTTTACCGTTTGCCAATGGTAAACCCCCTTATTTAAGTGCCTCAGCACCGCCCACGATCTCTGTGATCTCGCGGGTTATGCCGGCCTGACGAACTTTATTATAGTGCAAATCAAGTTTTGCGATAAGCTCCTGAGCATTATCCGTAGCGTTACTCATGGCATTCATGCGGGAACTGAGCTCACTGGCTGCTGCCTGTAAAAGTGCCGCATAAATAGTGGTAACGAGATACTGTGGCAAAAGATACCCCAGCACCTCAGCTGCATTAGGCTCATAGATGTATTCTGAACGAATTTTCTTCTCCTCGCCCTCCTCGGTGGCAAGATTGCCAAAAGGAAGCAGCTTAACAGTTTCAGGAACACAGTTGATTGCAGAAATGAATCTGGTATAAACCATGTACACTTCCTCAATTTCACCGGACTTGAAACGCTCAATGATATCCTCCGCTATATCCTTGGCATTTTCGAACTTCGGACGCTCGCTGATGCCAATATATTCGCCGGAAACATCATAGCTACGGTTGGAAAAATAATCTCTTGCTTTACGGCCCACAGTTATAAGCTGAGTATTGCCCTTATCCGCCACCTGGGCAACTGCCTCCTTGATGGCATTACTGGAATATGCTCCAGCAAGGCCCTTATCGGAAGCGATTACCAGAATAAGGCGCTTTCCACCTGGATATACCTCCAGAAGTGGGTGGCTGAAATCAGTCACATTGGCGGCAACATCAGATACGACCTGAGCCATTTTATCTGCATAAGGCTTATTGGCAACAGCAGCCTCTTTAGCCTGACGAAGGCGGGAGGTTGCTACCATGTTCATGGCATTTGTGATTTGCTGTATACTCTTTACGCTCTTGATACGACGGCGTATGTCCTGTAAACTAGCCAAATAAAATCACCTCGCTGCCTTATGCCATTTTGTAGGTTACAGTTTCCTTAAATTCCTCAATAGCCTTGGAAATCTCAGCCTCTAAAGCATCATCCAGCTTTTTCTGATCTGCAATCTTCTGAAGAACATCCTCATGCTCGTTGTGCATAAACTTCAAAAGATCACCCTGGAAGGTAACAACCTTGTCCACTGGAATATCGGTCAGGAAGCCACGAACTGCGGAGAAGATTACTACAACCTGTTCCTCTACAGCCAGTGGAGAATACTGAGCCTGCTTCAAAGTCTCAACCATACGGGCACCACGGTCCAACTGAGCCTTGGTAGCCTTATCCAAATCGGAAGCGAACTGTGCGAATGCAGCCAACTCACGATACTGAGCCAGATCCAGACGCATGGTACCAGCAACCTGTTTCATAGCCTTGATCTGAGCACTACCACCTACACGGGATACGGACAGACCTACGCTGATGGCAGGACGGATACCGGAATAGAACGCATCAGTCTCCAGCATAATCTGACCATCAGTAATGGAGATTACGTTGGTAGGAATATATGCAGAAACGTCACCTGCCAGAGTCTCGATAATTGGCAGAGCGGTAATAGAACCAGCGCCTAAATTATCGGAGAGCTTCGCAGCACGCTCCAACAGACGGGAATGTAAGTAGAATACATCGCCAGGATATGCCTCACGTCCTGGTGGACGACGGAGCAGCAGTGACATTGCACGATATGCACCCGCATGCTTGGTAAGGTCATCATATACGCAGAGGCAGTGACCGCCTTTGTACATGAAGTACTCTGCCATAGCTACACCGGAGTATGGAGCCAGATACTGAAGCGGAGCACTATCAGAAGCCGTAGCAACAACTACGATGGTGTATTCCATAGCACCGGCATCTTCCAATGTCTTAACTACACGGGCAACGGTGGATGCCTTCTGACCGATTGCTACATATACGCAGATACAGTTCTGGCCCTTCTGGTTCAGAATAGTATCTACAGCAATAGCGGTCTTACCGGTACCACGGTCACCGATAATCAGCTCACGCTGACCACGGCCAATTGGTACCAGAGCATCAATTGCCTTCAGACCAGTCTGGAGTGGCTCATGTACTGACTTTCTGTCAGCGATACCAGGAGCCTTGTACTCTACTGGACGGTATTCAGTTGTGTTGATAGGTCCCTTGCCATCAACAGGGCGGCCCAGTGCATCAACTACACGGCCAACCATGGCTTCGCCTACAGGAACCTGCATGATGGTGCCGGTACGTTTTACCATATCGCCTTCCTTGATGGCAGTATCGCCACCAAGAATAACTGCACCAACGTTGTCCTGCTCCAGATTAAGAACAAGACCATATATATCGTTACCGAAATCAAGGAGCTCACCGGCCATAGCCTTGCTGAGGCCATGAACGTGGGCGATACCATCACCGATTTCGATAACAGTACCTACATCATCAACATTCAAATCAACATTGTAGTTCTTGATTTGATCCTTGATAATGGCTGTTATTTCTTCCGGATTCATTTTCATACTTCGCTGTCACCCCATTTTCTCAATTACTTGCCATCAATTCAGCCTTCAGTGCCTGCAAACGACCGGTTACACTGCCGTCGATGCGTCTGTCACCGATTTTTACAACTACGCCGCCAATGATTCCCTTGTCCTCGTGCATGCGAAGCTGTACCTTTTTGCCGGTCACCTCTTCCAATTTGCTGCCAAGACTTGCCTTGAGTTCTGACTTCAAATCAAATGCACTGGTTACATCAGCGATTACAATGCCCTGTGCTTTGTTGGACATTTCCTGATAGCACTCGTTAATGGCTTCCAGTAATACAATACGACGCTTGTCCACCAGAAGCAGCAAAAACTTAAACATCAAGTCAGAAACCTCACCCTTTAATAGCTTGGTAATAAGGTCCTTCTTGGCTTGAGGCTGTACCTGCGGGTTGGTCAGGAAGCCCTTAAGATCAGCCTGGGAAAAAAGGTCGTGGCTCACCTGAGCAAGCTCCTTGCCGTATTTTTCAAGCTGATTTTCCTCTTTGGCAATCTCAAAGATTGCAACCCCGTATTTACGGGCAAGCTGTATATTTAACATGGCAAATCACCAATCTTGTCCTTATCGAGCTGGTCGATAAACTCCTTGATAAGTGCTTCATTCTCAGCAGCATCAATATTTTTGGAAACGATTTTCTCAGCTGCGGCAATGGAAAGTGCAGCAACCTGTCCCTTGAGCTTTTCAACTGCCAGAGCGCGTTCCCTCTGAATTTCCTGCTGGGCAGCATGCTTCATCTGATCGATTTCAGCTTTGGTGGTCTGCATGCTGGCCTCATGATCTTCACGAGTGCGCTTTTCTGCCTTGTCAATGATCTCCTGAGCCTTTACACGGGCACCTGCCAGCTGCTCCTGATACTGCTTCAGGGTAGCTTCAGCAGCTGCAGCATCGTCGTCAGCCTTTTTAATACTGCCGGCGATTCTTTCCTCACGCTCTTTTAACATCTTAACAATAGGCTTGTACGCAAAAATACGGAGAAGAACAACAAGAACCAAGAAGTTAAGCATCTGCGCAATTAATGTTGCGTTAATATCAATCAATTCTATTGCCCCCTCTACTTAATAGCCTCATCGGTAGCGTTGATTACTTGATGAGTGGATTAGCGTAGAGAATAATCAGGGCAATAACGGTGGCGATAATACACATTGCCTCGATCAGACCTACAGAAATCAGGGTATTAGTGAAGAGTGCGTTCTTAGCCTCAGGCTGACGGGTCAAGCCCTCAATAAACTTACTGGTTACCAGTGCATCGCCTAAAGCTGCACCAACTGCTGCCAAACCCATAATAATACCTACACCGATCATAGCTGCCGCTACCATAACTGAATGTTCCATTAGATAATCCTCCTTAAAATAAATAACGATTTTTCTGTTTTCTTCGTGATAAACTCCGTGCAAAATGAAATTTTGCACTACGCCCTTACAGGAAATCTAAAGCTCATCTGCATCCTTCGGATTTGATTCACTAAGATTTCCTAGTAAAAATAACGAGAAAACGCCCTTACTCCTCACTGTCCTTTACTGCATTGGCCAAATAAGCCAGGGAAAGGCTGGTGAAGATAAATGCCTGTACTCCGCCGATAAACAAACTGAAAGCCAGCCATGCTACAGATGGGAGAATTGCCCATTTAGCCAGCATAAGCAAAATAATGATGAGAATCTCACCTGCCAGAATGTTACCAAATAGACGGAAGGCCAGTGTGATTGGCTTGGCGATTTCCTCAATAACGTTAATGATAACAAAAATTGGGAACGGCTGGAAGAAATGCTTAATATAATGCATTCCCTTCATGTACACGCCCAAAGTATGTACCATAACGATAATGAAAAGTGCCAGGCCCAAGGTGGTGTTCAGATCATTTGTCGGCGATGCCATAGTAGGCACCAGACCAAGCCAATTGGCTACAATCAGGAAAAGGAACAATGTTACAATCAATGGACAAAGGAATTCTCCCTTTGGCCCAAGACTGGTAAGCGTCTGTTCCCTAAGCCACACGATGAGTCCCTCAACAATGTTCTGGGCACCAGTTGGTACCATTTTGAGGTTCCTGGTGGCAAGTATAGCTATTAATAAAACAATGGCCATACTTATCCAGGTCATCACCAGTGTCTCCCAATTGAAGGTCAGGCCGGCAAACTGCACTGTTTCGCGAACACCGATTTCATGCATAACCTATACCCCCTTCTAATGTATCCGGCCCATGCCGGACACAACATGAGAAATTATATTGACCTACAGATATCTTCTGTAGTTGTTCTGTATCAGCATAACCATACCCAGAACATAAACAATGGCGAAGCCTGCAACCACAGCTGCAAACTGTTCCACCGAAATCTGGATAGCCGTGCCAAATACCACCAAAAGCAGCACCAACCGTAAAATAAGTCCCATTGCCATGGTACTTTTCGCCTGGGCCACAGTCATATCTGCACTGCGCCACAGTCTTCCCAGCATGACACCATACCAGGCAAAGCCCATGAGATAACCGGCTGCCAAACCACAAAGCAGGACCATCTGCTGATATACCAAAAGCGAAACCGCAGCCATGGCAGTCAACACTCCCAGTATTTTTAACATCTTGACGATGTTAGTCAATATAACTTCCCGCATATTCCTCCTCCGACAAGTTTTATATTTACCCGTCTTCGTTGAATATAGTTTTGCTCTGCAACGGAAAAATCCGATACAGAATAATTATAA
>NZ_JAZTZI010000032.1:0-8630 GCF_045637405.1 Anaerovibrio sp. | reverse complement strand
CTATGCATGGATAAAAATTGCCATAAAGAACAAATCCTTTGAAAATGCCCGTTTCCGGTTTACTCCTGAGTCTGATGATACCGTAAGTGTTTCCATCTGGACTGTGCTTCCGCCAGTAGTTGAGGACGTGGATGATACTGTAGCAGAGGCAATGTCAAAGGCTGAAAAGAAACGGTTGGAAAAGGCTGCCAAGACTCCGCAGGTGATTTATCCTGATCCCCTTACCATGGCAAACGTGCAGCCAGGAGATCGTCAGGGCTGGGTTGAAATCGGTGAAACCAGCTACAGCCAGGCCTATGAAAATTACTGGACCACTGTGCAGTTCTATTGCGAGCACCCTGAGTTGGCCAAGCCTTTAGCTTCTAATTCTAAAGCAGTAAACTAACACTTACAAATTGCTTATTAAATATTTATAAAATACTTATAAATCATTTATAAAACATTTTAATAACATTAATAAAGGGCAATAGCGCCATCAGCGTTACTGCCCTTTTTCTATAACGAGCTTTAAGATGTCCCCCCACCTCTTTAGGTGGGAAAAACAAACTACAACAGCTGGTGAGCATATCTCCCTGCTCGTTGAAACGCTAATTGGAAGATTTTTCTTCTAAAGAAGAAAAATTTGAACAATGGCGTTATAATTATTTCACACCAAATATTTTACTCACAAAGCATCTGTAGTATTGCCACCACTCATGTCAGCACCTTGGCCATTCCCTTCATCAGGGCCTTAATATCTATAGGCTTGGAAAGATGACCATCCATACCGGACTTAAAGGCCTCTTTCTTGTCCTCCTCAAAGGCGTTGGCTGTCATGGCCAAAATCGGAATATTGGCACGTTCCAGATCAGGCAGTGCCCTGATAGCCCTGGTGGCTTCATAACCGTTCATATTTGGCATCTGCACATCCATGAGAATCAAATCATAATAATGAACCGGAGCATTTTGCAGCATGTCAACACATTCCTTGCCGTCCTTGGCGTTATCCACAGTCATCCCGGCCATTGACAGAATCTCGATGGCAATTTCAGCATTTATCTCATTGTCCTCTGCCAAAAGCACCCGCTTGCCCACAAAAATACTGTAATCAATATCCTTGTGTTCTGATCCGCTATATCCTTCCTGCGGCTTTTGCCCTAATCGATGCGGCAAATTCAAGATAAAGGTGGTGCCTTCACCCTTCTTGCTCTTTACCTCAATTTTTCCCCCCAGAAATTCCACCAGTCGCTTAACTATGGACATTCCCAGCCCTGTTCCCTCTATCTTGTTGGCAGTGGTATTATTTTCACGGGTAAAGGAATCGAAAATATGTGGCAGGAATTCTTCACTCATGCCAATACCCGTATCGGTGATGGTACTGCGATACCAGGCCCAGCCCGGTTTTTCGTGAGGAAATTCCTCCAGCTTCATGTGTACCATATCACCCGGGTTCGTGTATTTATAACAGTTGGACAGAATATTGAGGAAAATATCCCGCAGCTTCGGTACATCAGCATAAAAATACTGGTGCTGCACATTCATTTCCTGGGTAAATTCCAGATTCTTCTGGTCCATCATGGATTTTAACACAGAATACAACCCATCATTGAACTGTTCGGTATGACACAAGGTTTCGTCCAGCGTCAATACCCCCTTCTCAATCCGGGCCATTTCCAATACATTGTTAATAATGGAAATGAGAACCTTGCAGGCATCATCCATTTTTTCCAGGTAATGCTTACGTTTTTCCGGATTCTCCTGCTCTCTTTCCAGCAACTCCCTAAAGCCAATAATGGCATTCATAGGAGTCCGTATGTCATGGGACATATTAAAGAGGAATGAGGTCTTGGCCTGACTGGCTGCCTCTGCCTCATAACGGGCCATTTCCGCTTCCTCCTGAGCCTTGCGCAGCTTTTCCTGCTTTTCCTGCTCCTTGCTGATAAGCTCTGTAATATCACGAAAACCGAAAATAACCTTTCGCTTGTCCATATTGTTGCCCAGCCACAAATAACTGCCCTGGACCTGCTGAATATGCCCATCCTCTGCAATAAACTGATACCTTATACGATAAACCCGCTTCTTTTTTAGCTCCATTACAATATGGAAGATTCTGGATGTGCGATAAACCCGGTCCCTTTCCTCGGCCACCACATGCTTACTCACATATTCCTTAAGGAAGTTATCATAATCATGACCTCCCTTTTCGTAGGATTTAATAAAGGTATCATTTATCATTTTATCCCTGAGAATCCATATTTTGTTATGAAATATATCAATAATCCCCACAGTAAGATATTCCTGGGAAAAAACCTCATAAATGGTTTTTTGCAATTCCAGATTTTTTTGCTCAGTAATATCTGTAAGAAGACCTATAGCCTTCCTTGCTTTGCCATCCGGTTCCAGAACACGGCGGGCAGCTGCCTTTACCCACACAATGCTGCGGTCTTTTCTATACATACGGAATTCCACATCGTGGACAGAATCATCCCGTTCATCATTTTCCATCATATCCATGGCATGGCCAACATTTTCAAGATCCTCTGCCACAATATGGTTGTAGAAGCTCTGCAAAGTCTGTGGAAATTCCTCATCATTGTCATAGCCCAACAATTTTCTGTAGGAATCATTCCAGGTCACAGCAATACGTTTTCCATGCTCATCATACTCCATGCGGAACCTGGCAGTGTCATAAATCGCAGAAACGGGACCAAACCATTTAATATCATTTTCACTTTTTTTTGTGGCTTCCAGCTGATCCATGTCCTTCATAACAACACCACCTTAACAACTACAAAAATAATAGCCAAAAAATTTTTCCCATAACCTAATAGTGTATTATTCTTCATTAACTGCGAAAAATCCTCTATCTATGTCCGTATTTACAAACAGTTAAATATTTTTATAAATATTTCCTCCTTATGCTTACAATTTAATAGGAATTAATTTATAATAATCACAAGAATAAATCGTAATTAAAAACGTTCTGCAAAAAGGACTGGTATAAGATATGAAATATCTGTCCATAATAAATACACTTAAAAGGCTAAAAAATCATACCAGACTCTCTTATTTTCTGGTTGCTTTTTTGTGCCTTTTTTTAATACAGCTTTGTGTACCTGAAGCCACAAATACCTGCCTCTCTACTGGCAGCACTGTTTCTGCTTCCCAACTTACACGGTTGCACACTTCAAAAATAGTTAGGGTGGGCTATGTGGAAAGCCGAAACTTTATGGAGGGTATGAGTGACAATACCGTAAAATCGGGCCTTGCCTACGATTATCTACAAAAGGTTTCCTACTATACCAACTGGGATTATGACTACGTATATGGTGACTGGAACACTATGTTTCAAAAGCTCATTAATGGTGAAATTGATGTTATGGCAGGAGTGTCCAAGACTCCGGAGCGTATGGGAAAGCTGCTTTTCCCTGATTATGCCATGGGGCTGGAAAATTACTACATTTACGTTTATTCCGATAGTCCTTTGGCCTCCAAAGGGGTGGCTGGCCTTGTGAACCGCTCCATCAGTGTCAACCGCAATACTGTTATGGAGGACATGCTTCGCCAGTGGAATAATGAAGGAAACCATCAGGTTCACATCGTCACCTACAATGGCAATGATACCCGTTATAGGGATTTCGACTCCCGCAGAATAGATGCCACGGTGGATACTGATAATAATGTAAATCGTGATAATTTCATGGTTCCTATTACCAGAATTGGCCAGACCGAATATTATTTGGCCATTAATCCCAACAGGCCTGATCTGGTACAGGAGCTTAATTCTGCTCTTAGTAAAATCACCTCCACAGACCCATATTTTACAAAAAAGCTTTCCAATACCTATTTTTCTGAACTGGCAGTCAGTGGCAAACTCCAAGAAGATGAAGTTTCTTGGCTTAGGGAGCATCCCGTTTTAACCGTTGGCTATCTGGATGACTATTTACCATTTTCCGACACAAATGAAGATGGACAGGTATATGGTATCATAACAGATTTGCTTAATGAAATTTGCAAGAAAATAAAAATACGTGATGATGTAAGGTTCCAATTTATTTCATATAAGACCTATGAAGCCTTGGTTGCCTCCCTTCAGGCCGGCACTATTGATATGGCTTTCCCAGTTAATTATGATGTTGCCCGGGCTGAGCAAAGCAATATATTCCTTACCACAGAGGTTATTTCCACCCCTATGTACCTCATATACAAGGGCGATTATTCACATCTTCAGCTGAGGCGCTTAGCCGCAAAGAAGGGCAATTCCATTGCTGATATTTATATTCGCAGTCATTTCCCTGACGCGGAAATTTTTTACTACGATAAAATTGACATGATGCTGGAGGCTGTTAAAAATGGTGATGTGGATGGCTGTATCCTCAACCAGTTCCGCAAGGACGGTTACCTCATTCATCCAAGCTACAATATGCTGCAAACAGTCCCAATGAGGGATTACAGCAGTCGCTGCTTCGCTGTGAAACGAGGCAACAATGAGCTTTTATCTATCCTTAACAGGGGAATTACCAATCTGCCTTCAGATTTTGGTTTTACCTCCACCTATACCTATACCAGCCAAATGACCACCATGACCCTTAAGGATTTTATTTTACAGCACTTTATTCTTTTTACTATTATAATCGGTGTAATTGTTGCCACCGTCACCGGTCTGTTGGCCTATATATACCTTATTCACAAAAATCGCGCCCAGATGGAATACATTGCCCATCACGACGGACTCACCGGTCTTTTCAACCGACGTAGCTTTAAAGATGATATTGAAAATTTTGACGAAGAGTTTAAAAAAGGAAATGTAATAATTGTTGCCATGGACCTTAATGGTTTGAAAAAAGCCAATGATGAGCTGGGTCACGAAGCTGGTGATGAACTTATTATTGGTGCCGCAGACTGCATGAAAAAAGTGCTGAATCCTTACGGCAACGTCTACAGGGTTGGTGGCGATGAATTTATGGCAATTCTTTATAATGATATTGATGATTGGCCGGATGTCCTACAGCGCCTAAAGGAAGCATTTAACGAATGGTCCGGTAAGCTCGTAAAAAATTTGGCTGTTGCCATAGGCTATGCCAACAGTAATGAGGATACTTATAGCAGTCTTAGCTACATGGTTTCTGTTGCAGACCAGGAAATGTACAAGGACAAGGCGGCCTATTACAAAAGAGCGGGTATTGACAGACGCAAGCGGTAAGCCGGTAAATCTTGAGGATGGTTTACAGTTTATAGTGTTTCATTAAGTATACTGTATTTTAAGCTAATTATTGTTTACACATACTGTATGTTTAATATATAATGCACTAAAGAAATGATATTATTCTGCTAATGTTATTTCTTGGTGGATATATGGATTCAATTATATCCCCCATAAACCCCTCTCTCGATTTGCTCTTCCCCAGAGCATTTCACCCATAGCCGCCAACGCTACCCCTTATAGTGTTAGCGGCATTTTTTATGTTTTACTTCGACTTTCCTTTAATCAATTCTTCAGAATGGAAAAAGCACTGATTAGGTGGCAGCCTTTGCCACTTGGACAGTGCTTTTATGATGTCAGTATATATTATTTTACCGATTAAAAATATTTTTCCAACACTTTTTAATTGTTTATTTAATATTTATTTATCGTTTATTAATCATTTGTTAAGCGTTTAATAAATATTTTAATGACACCTATTTTACGTTTCAATATTGTTGACACTTAAAACATATATTTTTGTAAAACTATTGCCAGAGCTTTTAGATCAATCGGCTTAGATACATAGTCATTCATGCCACATTTTTTAAAGTTTTCAACGTCTTCTGCAAAGGCATCAGCACTCATGGCGACTATAGGCAGCTTTGCAGCATATTCCGTACCTTGAGCCCTGATAGTCCGTGTGGCTTCATAACCATCCATTATCGGCATTCTGGCATCCATGAAAACCATATCATAGAAGCCCTCGCCCTTTTCCTTGATCATCTCCACTGCCTCTTTTCCATTGATGGCCTTATCCATAACAGCCCCCGTCATTTCCAACAGGTTTTCTGCTATCTCAAGATTCAAGGATATATCGTCCACAAGGAGAATACGCTTCCCATCCAATCTTATTTCTGAAAAATCCATCTGCCTTTGTTTTTTCTGGTCGTATACCACATCCTCCACAAATTCCATGTCCAGCTGAACAATAATTTCCGTTCCCTGCCGCAGAGCACTGTTTACTTTGATTCTACCACCAAGTAAATCCACTACGGCCTTAGTAATTGACATACCAAGACCAGTTCCCTTTACCTCAGTTTCATGATCATCCTGCTCCCTGGAAAAAGGCTGGAACAATTTTTCCTGGAACTCCTTTGACATACCTATTCCATTATCCTTGAAAGTAAAAATGTACAGACTTCTATTGGAGGATACGTGTTCTTCTTTTACGGTAAGGCTGATTTCTCCTCCGTCTGGAGTATATTTTATGGAGTTTCCCAATATATTAATAAATACCTGCTGTATTCTAAGGGAATCACTGATTACATTTTCGTGTATGATGTTATCCAGATTCGTCGTGATGTGATGGTCATGTGCCTCAAATTGAGGGGCTAACATGGCGACAATACTTCCGATAATATCTGGAATATTTACATTCGCCTTATTTATGCTCAGGTTACCACTTTCTATACGGCTCATATCCAATACTTCATTAATTAGATTTAACAAATATTTACTTGAATTGGATATTTTCTGCAAACAATCCGACAGCTTTTCCGGGTCATCCTTATGTGAATCTGCAATCATTCCCATACCTACAATGGCATTCATAGGTGTACGTATATCGTGACTCATGCGCGACAGGAATTCACTCTTGGCCTGATTTGCTTTTTTTGCTTTCTCCACTGCCCGCTGCAATTTTCTATTTTTTTCTGCCAATTCCGAGGCATTCAGACGTTTTTTCTCTTCCAAGGCCGCCGCTGCCATGGCCACCCCCTGTGAAAGAACGCCTATATCACCAGGTGCATCCTTTGGAAGCTCCACATCATATTTACCATCCTTGATCTCATTCACCGCTTTGGTAAGCATTCTGACAGGGTGCATAATGCGGTTTGTATAGTAAATCATCAATGCAATAATCAACAGGCCGCAGACAACTATGACTATAATATCCATAGCCACCAGTTCGTACTTGTCCTGGTATATTTCATCATATTCATCACAAAGTACCAGCTTCAGACCGCACCTTAATGTTTCAAAGGTCTGTACACGTTCGCTACCTTTTAATTCGTACTGAATTACGTCACTTCCCGAATTTACATTTGATAATAAGTCTGCATTTTTTATCTTTTTCAGATTTTCATCACCATGTACATTTCCCAACATAAAATCATGGGCATGATAATGAACAGTGCCATCAGCACTCTTTAAATAAGCGTATCCATTTTTGCTGAAGCGAATCTGATCCACCAGATTCAGCAATGTCTCGAAGTTAAAATCCATACCTATTACTGCTATCAGAACACCATTTTTGTAATATGGCACGCAATAGGATATAGTATAACGCCTTGTATTTTTGTTGTAATATGGTGGCAACCAAACAGCCTTCCTTTCCCTTACCGGGACTGTGTACCACCCCACCCGCTCAATATCCTCCGAATTATAATTACTGATAACCGTCATCTCACGCTTTTCCATATTATCAGCAGCATTGCGGGTATAAAAGAATCCCTGCTGTTTCCCTACCAAATCCGGATTATATACGCAATAATAACTGAGAGACATATTAGTCGTACGTGAGAATATATCATATATTCTTTGAAGATTTCCGTTAATTTCATCCCTTTTCACGGGATCCCTAATGTCATCCACACTGGTTATATAAAAATCCGTAATCCCTACCATGTGTTTTACTGCATCTTCAAATCTGATATAGTCATGATTTAGTTTCTCAGCTTCGTTGGCGGTAAGGGTGTTCATCTCGATGGCAATATCCCTGTCTTTTTCATTGCCAACTATTTCAAAGGCGGCAAAGCTAAGCAATGCCGTTAAAAGCACCAGGGTCATTATAAGAAAAGCCATTACCTGCTTTTGTAATGAACCAGCCTTATCCATGATATTCACCTCCTAAACAGAAGGAAGATGGACTCAATCAAATTCTTACTTAATACTAAATATATTTTACATCTGTTCTTAAATTCCTTCTTTTTTTGTGTATCTGAATTTTCAAAAACTTCTGATATTTTTTGTTATGAACATGGTATAATGAGTTAAGAAATGATTTGTGGAAAGGAGGGAAGCGGTATGGAAGGGCCTAAGAAGTGGTGGCAGGAATATGACGGTTCGGAAAAGGAAGCCTGGCAGGACGCGGACCCTCTGCATCCTGATATTGATGATCGTCATTTTCCTGATGAAGAAGAAGAAATTGGACAGGAAGAAGATGTATATGGCAAAAAGTATTAGTAGGTTCTGTGTATTTTAAAAGGCTCGCCTGTTACGGACGAGCCTTTTATTATACGTAAAATAACAATATCTTAACTTTATTTCAGCTATATATTAACATTATTTTAATTGTGTTTTATAACACCATTGTTCAAATTTTTCTTCTTTAGAAGAAAAATCTTCCAATTAGCGTTTCAACGAGCTGGGAGATATGCTCACCAGCTGTTGTAGTTTGTTTTCCCCC
>NZ_JAZTZI010000031.1:0-1168 GCF_045637405.1 Anaerovibrio sp. | reverse complement strand
TGGGAGGAGAGTAAGTATGAATCCCTTGAAAATTGTCATTGCCGATGATGAAACCCTAATTCGTATGGATATGAGGGAGCTTTTGGAGGAAGCCGGCCACCAAGTGGTAGGCGAGGCAGCTAATGGTGTCCAGGCAGTGGAGCTGGCTAAAAAGCTCAAGCCGGATTTGTGCATCTTTGATGTAAAGATGCCGGAAATGGATGGCATAGCCGCCGCTAAAATCTTGTCCAAGGAAAAAATTGCTCCAGTGGTCTTGCTGACGGCCTTTAGCCAGCCGGAATTCGTAAAGCGGGCCACGGAGGCGGGAGTTCAAGCCTATTTGGTTAAGCCGGTGCAGGAGGCTAATCTATTCCCGGCCATTGAAGTGGCCATGTCCCGGTATCAGGAAATGCAGGGGCTGGAGGATGAGCTCTTTAAGGTGAAGGATAGTCTGGAAATGCGCAAGACCTTGGACCGGGCCAAGGCAATACTGATGGATGCCCATAATATCAGTGAATCAGAGGCCTATAAAAGGATTCAGAAATACAGCATGGCCAAGCGCAAGACCATTAAGGAAGTGGCTGAAGCCATTATCCGCAGCGCAACCAAATAAAGAAAACAATTATAATGGGATGAGATAATGAAAAATAGTGAAAAAATAGTGAAAAAATAGTGGATATACTGGTATAATATTTACGGGGGTAATTAGCCATGATGAGAGTAATTTTGACTAATGAAATACTTAAATATATAACGGATATAGAAAAAAACCGATATAAGGTTTCTTCTGTTAAGCTGTCAAAAAATATAGTTGATAAATTGCGGAAAATTTCCAAAAAGAAGAGTTCATTTGCCTCAAACAGGATAGAGGGAAATCCCCTTTCGGAGCAGCAGGTTGATGAGGTTATAGATAAGGATGAAAGGCAGCATTTTCTAAAGCCGGAACAGGAGATAAGGAATTATTTTTTGGCGTTAAATTACTTGGAGGAGAAAGCCCAAAAAAAGGAAAAGTTTTCCAAGAAACTTATTCTGGAAGTTCAAAAATATGTGGAAAAAGGGGCTTCAAAGGAAAAAATAGGGCTAAGAGGAGCTACGGCACCTGGGGTGTTATTTGCAGTATATGATTCTCAGACGGGAAACCCTGATTACATACCACCGGAATACTGTGATGTTTCTGATCTTTTGGATG
>NZ_JAZTZI010000030.1:0-1448 GCF_045637405.1 Anaerovibrio sp. | reverse complement strand
GGAAAAACATGGATTAAGATATGCTACAATGCGTGGCCTAGCAAAAATTAAAATGCAGGTGACGCTTACTTTTGCGTGCATGAATTTGAAAAAACTTACTCTTTGGAAGAAGAGGGCCGGTACGCTCTCACCAACTATTGTCGCTTTATTACAAAACTTGTCCTGGAATTTAAGAATAATTCCTATCTGGCAACAAAAATACGCATAAAAAGTAAGCGTCAAAATATAGTATGCCTCAACAGCAAATAAAAAAGCAGCCCGTAGGCTGCGTCATAGTATAACGGTATTATTCTTCAGTTGGCAGGTTCACATTCCAAGGGAGATACTTTTCCAAAACTGAATCATCCTTTAAGGATTCTTCCTGGGACATGTTTGTAAAGATGTATTCCAGATATTCTTTGGTATCAACTTTGTTGGCTATGCATGTCTCTATTAAACTGTATACTGCGGCACTGGCCTCGGCACCAGTCGGAGAGCCGGAAAATACCCAGTTTTTTCGACCGATGGTGAATGGACGGATGCTTCTTTCTGCAAGGTTATTGGAAATGCTGCAATTACCGTCACGCAGATAATTCATCAATTCATTGCGGTGAGATAAACAGTAATTTATGGCCTTGGAAAGCTTGGATGACTGTGGAACATGGCCCTGTTCTTTTTCAAGGTACTCAAATAAAGCCAGAAGAATAGGCTTGGCCTCTTTTTCCCGCTGTTTTTGCCGTTCTTCAGCTGAAAGCTCCTGACAATCCTGTTCAATTTTAAATAAGCGGCCCATTTCATTAATGACGCGGCCTGGTATGGTATCCTCGGGATGCTCAATATTTTCTGGCAGGGCCTCAACAAATTTACGCCTTGCATGGGCCATACAACAGCAATGGATTACATCATCCACTTGGCTGTATCCTGCATAGGCATCCGTGTGAAGATAACCATGGAATCCGTCAAGGAATTTGCTGGCACATGCACCGGCTCTGGAAGGCTGGTATTCAAATACCCGTATGTGGTGCTTGGCATATTGGCCAGTGGAATACAGCCACATATAGGATTTGCTCTTGTTCTTGCGTCCCTTTTCCTTAAGCACCTGAACCGGCGTTTCATCAGCATGAAGGATATTTTCCTTAAGAAGCTGTTTTTTCATCAGGCCAATAAGTGGCTTGAGATAATCCCTGTATGCGTACTGAATCCAGTTGGCCATGGTCTGCTTGCTGAGGTTAAGCCCCATAATTTGCCACAGCTTTTCCTGCCGCTGCAGTGGCAATGCAAACTGGAATTTGTTAAGCATGGTGGCAGTCATTACGGATGGAGTAACCGGCGAATTGGGAACCAGAGGCTTAGGTGTCGGTGCTTTTACAAATTCAACATGTTCGTCATTTTCACACGCTTTGCATTTGTAGACAGTCTGGTATATCTCATCGACAATAATCTTTGCCGGAATAATGCGTACCTCATCG
>NZ_JAZTZI010000029.1:0-2633 GCF_045637405.1 Anaerovibrio sp. | reverse complement strand
AGATTATAATATTTCAATATGACCTATATATGACCTGTATCCCTTAAATTACATGTATTACTTTTAACTTTTTATCATTTACAGAAAATTTAATTTCCATTTTGCCAAAGGGAAAACCATAAACCCGCTCTGGATCATGATGATAAGACGGACGAGGGTCATTTTGCAGAACCCCCAGCAGGGCTTCGCGCTGCTCTACAGGCACCTTCTCCAGTAACTTTGGCGGAATATCCACTTCCAGCATTCGGTTCCACCCGCCGCTGCGAAATCCCTCTGTAGCCTCGGGATGACTGTCAGCATAGGGAATATAAGGCTTTATATCAAGAATCGGGGTACCATCCATCAAATCCGCCCCACTCACCGTCAGCACCGGCCCCTCTGAGGTGTTCAGCTCCACCTTTTCCAGCTTCACGCTGGAAAGACCAATGGAATTTGGACGAAATGGCGAGCGGGTAGCAAACACTCCTACACGGGTATTGCCACCTAAAATAGGCGGTCGCACTGTCGGCGACCACCCCTCACGTACATTCTCCGAAAACTGCCAAATAAGCCACAAATGCGAAAATCCTTCTATTCCCCTTACAGCTTCTGCACTTCTATATTCTGGCTCAAACACAATCCTCCCCTTTAGCTCCTTCACCACCCCACTTTGCCGGGGAATACCAAATTTTGTAGGAAAATCCGTCCTTATCCGGCCTATTATTTTCATTTCAATTTTATCTGTCATAATGAACCTCTTTTAAAATAAAGGCTGGCAACATAAGCTACCAGCCAATAAAATACTATAAACTCACCTTTATCACATATCTATCATTATTCTTCCCGTTCTTCATTATCCTTTGCATGGATTTTTTCAATCTTTTGAAATAGGTCATCCGCCAATTTCATTATCTGGTCCACCTTGCGGACTGCCAAACGATAATTTTTGATATATCTGGTCTTACTCTCCATAGACGTAATGGTTTCAGCCCAAGGTTCCAATTCTTCAAATTCTCCTTCTGCGCACAGCGCTAAAAGGCTGTCTATATCATGAGTTCTTGGATAGTCAACACCGTTCAGTTCCAAATGATGTTTTAATGCAAGCTCTATGGCCTGCTGAAGAAGAAAACCTACCGTATTAAGTCTTATTTCATCATCAGTCTTATAACGATATAATAACTTCGCAGACTCAAGATTACTTTTGGCAATATCCAATAAAGTATCATCGCTCATACACTGTCACCCCTTTTTCCTGTATCTCAGACAATAATTCCGGCGATACAGAAAAATTCGTCCATTTATCCCACACGACGGTCTGAGATGGATAAGTAGGAAGTTTTGGCTTCTGTTCATCAAGCTCAAAATAAATATCTATATCACTCCAGGGATTGCATGCGGATGTTACACTACTGCCAAAAACGATAGCTTTTTTTACATTGGGATCATGTCGACACACTTCAACCATATCCGCCACATGTTTTTGCTTGGTAGGAAAAATATGCCTGGCATTCAAAAAATTTTTACTGACCAATTTCCACATACAATCACCCCCATCCAACTTAACTTATATTATTATACCATACCGAGCATATAACAGATATAGACACGGAGGACTCAAATGCTTGACTTAGTAACAACCAGCCAATTCCGTAAGCAACCTTATCCTCACAGCTGCGCGCACTGGTACACATTCTGACTTGTTTTGACGGCTATTACAGCCATCTTTTTTGTGCTTTTATATTTTTTATAAATGCCATCATTTAATACGTGTTAGGCACCGGGGTATCACGCAACATCTCTTTCATCTCTTCCCTTGCTATAAGTTTTACACCATTGTCTTTAGCTAACTTTCTTGCTCCATCAGTAAAACTGGTATCCTCCAGTATGAAATACAACGTAACATATTCTATACCAGAATTATACCAATTAATAATTTCACTTTAGTCGCTTGGGAAGCGACATTTAGGAAATGTAATAATCCCTTCCTTTAGACACTTCTATTTCTTTCCCACAAATCCTGCAAAACCTCAACGGATTTGATAATTCAAACCCGTTGAGATTATGCTTGAAATAATTTCACTCCGCTGCCTTGAAGTTATAAACTGGTTTCATTACATCAATTATCTCCACCGTATCACCAATGACATCCACTATATCATTTAGTGACTTATATGCCATTGGAGCTTCATCCAGGGTGGACTGGCTTATGGACGTTGTATAAATCCCAACCATTGACTGTTTGTATTCATCCAGAGACAACTGTGCCTTAGCCTGCATTCTTGACATTATTCTTCCAGCACCATGAGGCGCAGAATAGTTCCAATCAGGATTCCCTTTACCAACAGCCAATACACTTCCATCACACATATTAAGTGGAATAAGCACCTGTTCCCCTTTATGGGCTGCAATGGCACCTTTACGAAGAATCATTTCATTGATATCAATATAATTATGAATTGTATGAAACCCATCTATTCCCTTTATTCCAGTTCTGTCTAATAATACTTTTGCTATACATAGGCCATACAACGCTCATGTTCACCTTTTACGAAAAGTCCACTGTCTGGATCTGTTGTACTAACTGTGCGGGTAGTTTCCTTTGGTGTTTCATCTTTCTTTAGAGGCGATTTGCCATGCCTGTTCCTGTCGTTGTT
>NZ_JAZTZI010000028.1:0-8192 GCF_045637405.1 Anaerovibrio sp. | reverse complement strand
ATCCATCATCTGGAACCGTAGAACCATTTGACAATGATTGGATATTACTCCAATCTGGCATGACTGAGCTGCTACCGCCATCTTGCGAAGCAGAGCGTATATTACTTAATTTTCATAATGTAATACACGGTATAAGCAGCTGGCTGAACTGTATTTGATGCTCCATATATAAGTGAAGAACGGGCTGCATCAAAATCATATATTAATACTGGCCCAGATAAACCAGCATTTGCTCCTCTGCTATTATATCCCCCCCATTGAAAAGCTCCTCCTGAAGCTGTTGGAGGTGTGGAATGAAAACTTGATACCATGAAATAACCTGTAATGTTTGGTAGCCCTGGCTCTCTGGATATTCCAATATTGACATCTCCCTCTAAAAAACGCCCATCAAGAAGATTGGGCGTTCCTTCTGTGCCGTCACAGAGATGCCATCCATTAGGAATATCAGCCAGGCTACCAACATAGGGCAAGATGCTTCCAATGGGGAGGCTATCCCCTGAAGCACCTTGCGAAAGTAATTATCTATATGGATAAAAATAGAAATACATTACATTTTTACTAGAATATACTTTATCCCCTTTTTTAACAGGGATAAACGCTGAATCATCAGATACATAAGTGTTTGAAGCATCTGTATCTAAAATCGAAATCCGTTGTCCATTGATATATAAATAACAACCTCTAATCGTTGATGAATTATCTGACCACAGAATCCAACCATTATTTTCCATGGTATAAACTATTCCACCTGATAATTTTGTTGGATGTTCCCAATCTGGAAAGCCAAGTGAAAAGCCACCTTGCGAAAAAGATGCTTATTTAACGTCCATAAACAAGAGCATATTTGCCAACTGGAGCATATGGACCAGATAAAATAAAAGCTGGAGAGCCACCCCAGTTATTAGTATAGTAGAGATTATCTATAACAAAACTTCCTAATTTTAATGATGTAGCAGGTGGCATATTCAGATTTTTAGATGTTTTATCTGAGTATGTCACCTTTAATTGCGTTCCTGACACAGCCACATCAGATACTGATTTATTTGCCGTGTTACCTTGCGAAGCAAGTTATTCAATTTTAATGATATATAACACGGTGTAACTTCTAGGCTGTACCGTGTTAGAAGAACCAAAAATTATGTTACTGCTGGATAAAGCAAACTTTAAAAGATATGTTCCTGCATGATAATTATCGTGTAACATTCTACCCGTCAATCCATTAGCTAATGGGGTAAATACGCCATTACCATCAAGATTCCAAAATGCATGACCTGTATCAGATACATGAAGTTGTCCTGTGGCATCTGGCAGTCCTGGTTCTTTATATATTCCCGGTGTGGCAATAGTTCCTTCTAGGAATCTAGCTGTGAGGTCTGGTGTGCCATCTGTACCATCACAGAGATGCCACCCATCAGGAATATTAGCCAGGTCGCCAACATAAGGCAAAATGGTTCCAACAGGCATTGAATCGCCTGTCCCATCTTGCGAAAGCAATTACATAAAATTATTTATTTTTAGCTTGTCCTTTTATATAGTAATTTCCATTACTTAGGTTATACATTCCTTGCACTTCAAAAAAAGTGGGGTATTTATTCCTTACTCCAGCACTCCAGCCACCAGAACTGTCTTGATTCGCAAATCCTTGAGTAATTGTTACAGTGTAATTATTGTTTTCCATCTCTCTAAGTAATTTAATTTCTCTATTTGAGTATGTTGTCTTTGGTAACGGACCTCCTTGTTCAATCCATCCATCTGAATAAACTCTATACCAATTGCCATTTTCATCAGAATAGGATTCTATTAAATATTTAACGTCACCTTGCGAAATTAGTGTTACTTAAAAGGGATTACTCTAATAGAATATCCCGTGTTTGAAGTAGCTCCCATTTCATATTGACACCAAATCACATCACCTTTTTTACAAGCAATAAAGTTTGCATCATGGTCAAAGCTTCCACCTTCTCCGCCTCGTCCGTTAGAAATTGGAATGGAATTTATATACATTTGTGTTCCAGCTCCATTCACACCCCATGAATCAACGATTGCATAACAGTCTTCTTCAATAGTGTATTTATAATTAGTGCCTAATTGTGAAACAAAACCATAACAAACAGTTTTTGCATTATTCCAATCTGGGAATTCCATACCTTCAGCTTGCGAAGTAGGTGGAATACTAACTTGTGTTGCTTTACTCACCCAATGGGTGTATAATGATTTTGGAGGTGAAATTATTATGGATGTAAAGGAACTTAGGATGCAGCTCAATGAAACACAAAATGAATTTTCCGCACGTTACAATATCCCCGTTAGAACTATTCAAAATTGGGAAAATGGAGTGCGTACACCTCCAGAGTATGTAACTGCGTTATTGAAGCAGAATGTAGAAAAGGATCTGGCCAATAGAATGGCTATTTCAGTGCCAAGCTATGATCCTTCAAAAAAGGAGTTGCCTTTAATCGAACAGTATAGTAGTACAATGGCTTGGCTTCAGGCTGTCCGTGATTGTTTGGGAGAAAATATAGTATTTGCACTAGATGAAGCTCTTATGTGCGAGGGAAGTTATTTAGGCCGTATTGATCAGTGGGTAGTATGGGTTTATGGAGATGCTTCTGTATCGGATTATAATGGCGTAATGCGAATAGGAACCGCTATAGCCCCTCAAAATATACATACAAATAAATTTGGACTATCATATACTTGTTTTAACCGGACATTAATTGATGCAATGACAAATGAAAATATCCTTGATATGCAAGGTATAACAGAGGCTTTAAGCTATTATTACGAGACTCATAATCAATCTTTTGATGGATTATTTATACCACCTGAATATCAGGCCCAATTTGATCAGTTAGCTGAAGAAGCAATTAATTATTACAGTTATTGAGGTATTTAGTTATGATATTTACTGAAAATGAAAACAGAATGTATCAGATTATGGAAGCATTATATGATAGTGGTATTCCAATTAGCTTTAAAGGTTCCATGGTTTTAAAGGCTGCTCTTCAAGAGTTAGGCTATAATGACAATATCCGAGGGACTAAAGATATTGATGGAAACTGGTTTTCAGACGATGTTATCAAAACTGAAGATATTGTACAATCTATAAATCAGGTCTTTGATGAAAAGGGGTTAGGGTATTACACAAGAGCTTTTAGAGAACATTCAGAAAAGAAAGCTGCTGGGTTATATGTATTGAATAAGTCAACTGATGAAACACTTTTTTCAATGGATATTGATGTTAATCGCCCTCAACCGATGACAAAAATATATGCTATCAATAATATAAAATTTTCAGGTGTAGTTCCTGAACAAATAATTGCAGATAAAGTATTTGTAGCTTCTTCCAAAAAAGTGTTCCGAAGAGTGAAAGATCTTTTAGATTTATATTATCTATCAAGTGTTGTTTCTTTTGAGAAAGACAAGATTTTAGAACTAATAAATGGTAATAACAGACTTTTAGGCGATTTCAGTAATTTCCTATTTAGAGCAAACGATATACAACATGCTTATAATAAATTTTCCGTTCCTGGAAAAGTCGAAAAACCTCCTTTTGCTGATGTATATTCTGTTGTTAAAGAATATATTCAAGAGTTTTTCCCGGAAATCAGCAAAGATGTTCATCAAGTAACAACAATAGATGATTTAAAAGTGTTATACCCTATTATACATAGTGAGGATAAGTTAAAGCTCAATGAAGTCAAATCTTTAGGAGAATATTATTATAAGCTTGGTTCACTTTTTGGTGATGGCTTTTTGACACTGAAGGAGATTGACCGTAAATTAATAATTGAAATGTTGCATGATGGCCATTCAACGTCAAGAATTAAAACTTTATATACTAATATCAATGAACACAGAGGCTTATCAATAGAACAGTGTTCACATATTAAAGAATTGCTACATGATAAACCTATCGTTGATTTGCAAAAAACTTTAGCGAAGGCAGATCCTAAAGCGTTCTAAAACATTTTGGTAAATAATATATCCCTGGCAAGTGCTAGGGATATTATTTTTAAAGATACTGTCTGCTTCGCAAGGAACAAAATGTTTTCCAAAGCTGAATTGGGAGGCAAGACAATACATCTCAAATGGATTTATTACACCTAAATATGGTGGAATGGTTATTATTGAGGTACATACATCACATTATGATTTATCTGATGTACAAGTTTATATTAATAATCAAATTATAAGTAAAACTCATCCAGCCCATTCAGGCTATTGTGAACAAGATAATGTTACTTTTTGGGTATCAGAAGGTGATATGATTACATGGACTTTATTTGCTAATGATTTAGATTTTGCATATTTTATACCAGTGAAATAAGTAATCAGTTTCGCAAGGAAACCAAGGATTTTCTTTAGACTGGGATAAAAAAATAGAATCACCCACTTTACCATTTACAGCACCAAAAAACGGAATAGTTATTTGCAATTGGACATTTTGGACTTCTTCTGTATCTGATTCTAATTGTGGCATGACTATAAATGATATAAAAGTATCTTATGGTTATCATAGTGATAATAGTGCAGGAACAAAACATATAAGTACACACATAGTTAGTAAAGGGGATAAAATATCATTTTTTGGCTATGGTCGTTGGGTAGGTAATATAGATTATTTTATTCCGTTTAAATAACTTGCTTCGCAAGCTAATTCTTCCGGTGGAGAGGCTGTTGGAACTATAGTACCTCGTCTAACAGACGTATTCAGCTCAGAACAAGAGAAAGGCTGTTACCTATACTGTGATGGGTCTTCCTTCTCTACAATCGCATATCCAAAGCTCTACGCTGTTTTGGGGACGAATGTGCTTCCAGATCTAAGAAGTCGCTTCCTGGAAGGATCCGATATTGGCAATCAAGTTATTGAAGCCGGTTTGCCAAATATCAGAGCTGGTTATTTTTTGAATTATTATAGTGGTACATTATCATATTTTGGTGGCTTGTACTGTGCTGCTGCTTCTTCATCTAGTGGTGTCCCAGATCATCCAACTTATTATATTATTCATTATGATATTTTGGATTTTTCACGAAGTAATCCAATTTATGGTCGTTCTAATACAGTTCAACCTCCCAGTGTTACTGTGAGATATTACATTAGAGCAAGATAAGTTATTTAAAAGGGACAAATGTAATATTACCTGCATATCCATTAGAAGATAACGTATCTCCTTTACTTACAATTGCACTTGAAGAATTTGAGTGTGCATCACAAGAAGTAGCATTTTGGTAATAACTTATTATACATATTCCATTTAAAAAAACATTACTCCTGCTTGTCCAAATTTGACCATCTAGGTAAATAATGCCAGATTGTTTGAATGTATAAGGCAATCTTGATATTTGAATTTTTTTATTATAATCCAATTCAAGACTAGAAGATTTACCTTGCGAAGTAGAGGTTGCTTTTTAAATATTAACAATGATTAAAGGAGTTGATTTTTTGTCAGTTTACGAATCCTTGATACTTATGATTTCGTTCGGTATGCTTGTTGCTACCGTGATAAATACAAGAAAATAGACACAGATTTTTCAATTAATCATGGATTTCATTTTGAATAAACCTTTACATCATTTGACTATTATTCGGAAAGCTCCTTATAGAGCTTATTTATAGCTCTTCTTTGTGACTTCTGAACAGTCTGTGCATAGATATTTAATAAGGTATCAGGCCGTGACCAGCCACCTATTGCCTGTACATCCGTTATGGCAGCTCCAAGCTGGATCATGTTGGTAGCCCACGTATGCCGGGTAGAGTGGAGGTGTAGAGAATTATCACAGAAAGGGAGCTTTTTCACCATGCCTTTAAAGTTCCTAGAAAAATATGACGGATTGTGTCTGGATCCGTCCTTATTGGTAAATACTAAATTATCCGGATTCTCCCATCCGGGAACCGTTTTGGATTCCATTTTCTGTTTCTTTCTCCATTCTATCAATAGGGTACGGATCTCCCTTGGAAAAGGGATGGTCCTTATGGAGCCTCTTGTTTTTGTGTTGGGCTTTAATACGACTTCACGGCCCTCCATAACCAGTGCCTGGCATATAACAAGTTCGTTTCTTTTGAAATTGATATTGCTCCAGCTTAGGCCAAGTATTTCGGATCTTCTACAGCCCAGATAAAAAAGAAGCACATATGCCGGGAAAAAGCGGTGCCGTCTTGTGGCCTCAAGAAAGGCTTTCTGGTGTTCAGGCATAAAAATAGCCTTCCGACCAAACGGTATCGGAATAGGCTCAGTGTCTTCTGCGAAATTGTAATCAATGAGCTTTTCTTTCTTGGCCAGGCCCATTACGCTGATGAGAATCTGCCGCATCTTTATCACCGTCCACGAAGATAAAGCCGTTCCATCGGATTTCCCATACATTTTGAGGTTGGCGAGATATTCCTGAAGATCCTTTAAAGTTATTTCCGTTATCTCCATCTCTCCAATAGGATTATGTACTATATAAGAATTTATATAGCACTGGTAGGCATGTCTGGTTGTACCTTGATGCTTCGGCATCTTGTAGGTTTCATACCAATAATTTACATAATCTTTTAATTTCATACTCAAAATCCTTTCTACATAAAGTATAAAAAGTTGTCCAAATTGGACAACTTTTTTATAAATTGGTTTGCCTCATGCACAAAAACAATTATAGCATTTTGTTATAAAAATAGTTTTTCCATTCTACAGCTAAAATAGCTCAAAAAGTTTTATAAAAAATGAGCCACCTTTTGGCAGCTCATCCGGGACCTATTCCATTGAACATGTCTTACTTTTATTTATATTAGAATTTCAATAACTTGCTTTTAGGGCTTTTGCAATTTCAATTCTTACATAATCTTTTATTTCTTGTGGCACAACTTTCCGGGTAGGTGCTTTGGTTGTAGTAGATATATTTTTCCCTCTTAAAAGTTCATCTATACTAACTTCTAAGGCATCAGATATTTTTACTAACATTTTATATGCTGGTTCCCGTTTACCAGTTTCATATTGGCTATATGTTGTTGCTGGGATTCCTAATATTTCAGCAAAGTCTTTTTGTACACGATATTTACTTTCTCTTGCAGCTTTAAGATTATTTCCGAAAATTGTATTATTCATAAATACATACCTCCCTGTATTTAGTTTGTTAATATTATTCTATAATGTTCATAACTTCAGGTCTATCAACGATTTGAATGGCTTAACAGTCGTTTTGAGTATATTTTTTGTGCAAAAATTAAATATAGCCATGTTCCTTTAATGATGTATATTGGTTATCTCCAATGATGATATGGTCTATCAATGGAATGTCCATTAATTTTCCGGCATCTTTTATTATCTTTGTTATTTCTATATCTTCTCTTGAAGGAGATGTATCCCCGGATGGATGGTTATGAGCCAGCATTATGGCAGCTGCATTCCCAAGAATGGCACATTTAAAAATTTCCCTTGGATGCATAACACTTGCAGTTAGACTGCCGACACTAACTTCGTTTATTCCAATAACTTTATTTTTTACATTTAACAAAATTACGGAAAGAATTTCCCTGTCAGCCTCCTCATAAAATTTTGTCATTATGTCTGCTGCATCAGCCGGACAGCGCACGGTATTTGTAGAATAGAGATTAGTGGCCTCTTTTACCATTTTTAAACGATAGGTATTTATTCTTTTCAGTTTTGGTCTTTCCTCAATATCCCCGTAATTATCAAATAAAGTCATTGTCGTAACCCCCTGCTGAATTTTTTGTTTTTGATGGCCAGGAAAGAGCATAGCTCACAGTCCGCAAGGGCAGCGTAGCTGCTTTGTATACCCTTGCGATTAGCCGTCAGTGAGATGTGCTAGGCTGGTGCACCAAAAACAAAATCAGAATAAATAAGCATTAAAATAGGATGCCCATAATGGGCATCCTTGCACTTTTAAAGTGTATAAAAAAAGATATTTTTTCTTGTGGTTATCGTGATACATTATCCTTAGAATTATTCACAAGATAATGAGGAGGATTATATAATGTTTAAAACTGATGATGGCGCAGGCATCAACCTTAAAGAAATGAGTCTTAATATTAATGGAAACGTATATGACCAGCGGTTTTTAAGCCAGATTTACAATTATTATCAGCAAATGATTAAAACAGAATTCCTCATGGAAAACTATAAGTTTTCCACCGAAAAGGAAGCCTGGTTTGTTGCCGGGGAGATCCAGTACGATATGGATAAATACGG
>NZ_JAZTZI010000027.1:0-18992 GCF_045637405.1 Anaerovibrio sp. | reverse complement strand
ATCTAAAATATCTTTATAAATGTTCCAATTTCTTTTATAATATAAATATATTTTGATATTTTATTTAAATATCGTCAGATGTTACATTTTATGCCCTGATATACTTTTTCATGTTATAATTTATTTGTCGCAAAGGAGATTTCCTCAATGCCTGAAATAACACGTTTTTATGGTATTGTCATAAAAATGTTCTTCAAGCCGAAAGAACACGAACCAAGCCACATACATGCTTTGTATGGTGAATACATGGGAGAATTTAACATTTCTACCTTGGAGATGATTCAAGGAGACCTTCCTCCGAAGGCACAGGAACTGGTAAAAGAATGGCTACATATATATAAAGATGAGCTACAGAAGATGTGGGATAAGCAAACCATACATAAGTTGCCACCATTAAAATAGGGAGGTGCCAATATTGATTCCTCGTATAAAACACATTGAGCCTCGTGATAATTTCACCCTATATATTATCTTTGATGATAATAAAAGCGTTATTTATGATGTAAAGGATGACATCAATACTATCCCATCATATCATAACCTCATGACAGAACAGGGGTTGTTTAAAAATGTCCAATTGGACGAAAGTCGCACCTGTGTTTTTTGGAACGATGAAATTGACCTTCCTAGTGATATCTTATATGAATACGGTACGCCGTACTAAACACCTATCACCAAACCATAGTAAATGGAGGAACTGGTTATGAGTGATGCTGCAATCAAAAATGCTGTAAATGATTCCGGTATCTTTATGCAGAATATTGAAGAACGCCTCAAATATATAAATCGACATATCGAAAAAATCACCCAGTACACCAGCCTCACTGAGGCGGAAATTCATGAACTAGCTAAAGAAATGTAATCGCCATCAAAAAAATTACCCCGCTAGGGACTGTGCAGCCTTGGCGGGGATTTTTTCTTTATTCACTTATCACTATTATTATTTTCTTGTATAGCAGCATCACCTGTTGGTTCAATTTCATGTTTATCTCTGTCACCTTCAGGATTTTTCTTCTTCTTTACGATATAATAAATTACTCCACCTATCGCCAAAACATCTGGTAAATATGGACAATTCTTCTCTAGCCATGTCAGAGGATACACTATAATACTTACAATAATCAATGAAACTAAACAAGCTCCAATAAGTGTTCCGTACCAACTCTTCCACACAGCACCATTACCACCGTATATATAAATAAACTTGCTTCGCCACCATATAGTAATGCCAACAGTAAGAGCTATCCACAATATAAATGTTCCACCAAGTAACAATTTAGTGATTATAGTATATATCCTCCAATATAGTATAGAAATTTTGAGAACAATCAAGGTAATAAAATGCTATTAAAATTTTCCCCATTCTTTTAAAATCTTCTTTATGGTTTCATTTTCATCAGCAATGATAGGCGCCAGTTCACTTCCTTTCTTCATTCTCTCGTCATTTTTCTTACCTCGATTATATAGAGCTTCAATCTGTTTATCAGTCAACTTTATATCTTTGTCACTAAACTGATCTCTCCATTCCCACGCCAATAAAACTTCATATGGTATCATGTCATTATCCACGTACTTATTTTTTATATACATTTCTAGATAATATGATGGCTCTGAATCATTGTTATTAACAGAAACGGACGGATCCTTATTCCAACCATCTTGTTTGTCAGGATGAAATGGTACTATTACGTTCAATTCTTTGCCTAAAACATTTATTTTACCTTTCACTACAACAATGCCTTGTTTTTGTTGGTTATAATAATCTTTAGTGAATTCCCACTTGCAATCTTCAAAAGCTTTTTCATATAGTTCTTCCCGCGTAGCCTTTATTGCTTCACCATTTTTTCGTAGTGTAATTTCACGGTCCTGCGCAACCTCTATCTCATCATCTCCTTCTGCACCACAACCTACCACACACATTAATAACAATATGCTCATAATAACCAATAATATTTTTTTCATCAAATTAGCCATAATTTAGTCCCTCCATTTTTCAAGTAACATTATTTTCACAACTACTTTATAACATCAGGTCAAATCACATTAATGCAACACCACCTCATTACCAACCGTTCAATCTCATCTCCAACACATCGGTAACTCTGTCAGCACTACTATACTCAGAGTATCGCCATAGGAATCCCCCAAATGTGTTAAGTCAAAGCTACTGCAACAAACTCAAAACTGCACTACTATTCTGATTCGCATTAGCAAGCATAGCCTGTGAGGCCTGAGTCAAAATATTATTCTTGATGTAGTCAGACATCTCCTTAGCCATATCTGAATCACAGATTATACTTTCAGCATTGGTAACATTTTCTTCAGCGGTAGTATTATTGTCTATGGTGTATTGCAATTTCGTTTGATATGCTCCCATGCGAGTAATTTCATTTAAGGCATAGTCCAATGCTTCATCTAATTTTCCCAGTGCTTCCAAGGCCTTTTCTCTAGGATCTATTGCCACATTTTGAAGGCCCATGGCCTTAGTACGCATATCGTTTATATACACCCGCAAATGCTGACTTGACTTAGGTCCATAGTGAATAATCAATGGATTTCCTTCAAAGTAGTGGCCCTTACGAATATCTTCAGGCGGATCTGTTGGTCCCGGCGGATTAGTTGGATCCGTAGGGTCCGTTGGATCTATTGGATCCGTAGGGTCCGTTGGATCAGCCGTACCTTGCAATTTACCTATGGTACCACTCATGCCCAAAACGCCATTATTTATTACCATTCGACCTAGTCCATCAGGTGATGAATTTTTCATTTTTAATACATACGAATTTCCATATTTCACTACTGACATTCCACCTTGCCAAGGCAATGTACGGGCTATATCATTAGCCCTTGAATCTTCAAATCCACCAACATACGCATCCATGAACACCACATCCGGCCATGATTCCTGGGCTTTTTTCAATCCTGACAGTAGCGCTTCTCCCATATCTTTTGCCGAGTTAGCACCTTTAATCCCTATAATATATGCACTTCTCCGTAGCGATTTTCCTGATTCTACATCTCCAATAGGACTTGTAGTCTGCGGTTTATCTGACAACAATACACCTTCACCCATATCTAAAGTTGCATCAAATATAATACTTGTTATATAGGCCAAATAATCTTTACCATCTGAGCTTTTTTTTGTTATGGAAAAACCTTGACCATGAAAATCATTGGGAAAATTAGTTTTTTTGCCGTTAAGCTTTGCATTATTAAAATCGATTTCTACGCTCGTATATCTATTTTCTAAATCCCCATCCTCAATATGCAACCCACTATTATTCGCTTCAACTACCCTGCGACCAGATCCAGGCTCTTTTGTTACTATTCCAGAATATCTTTCCGCATTGCCAACAGTTGTAGTAGTAGTTACTTCCGTTCCCACTGCTGGAAGGGTAGTATATTGTTTATTCTGTACAATATGTGGCTTATCTGGATATGGATATTCCTTCTCTGTAGTTGAATAAACATTATATTTACCATTTGAAATTTTCGTAATATATTTGTAATAAACTGGCGAATAACCTTCTATTCCACCATATCCAGTCCCCTTATTCAGCCCCGCAGCCTCAGGAAATAATCCCGTAATTTCATTTTCCTTATACTTATTTGCTGAACCATCAAACACTAAATTGGTAACTTCCCCTTCAATGATAGGTGACGAGTTTTTTGTAGCATTTCCTAACAGGAATTTTGACGTGGTAAGCTGCGTTTTCCCCAATGCAAAAGCAGAATACAAAGTATTGTTGCTCTTATGCACTGCCATTAATGTATTTGCCAGAAACTTTCCATTTTCTGAGTCTATATCATCATATTCCTTATACCAATACCTACCATCCATTAAAATCTTGCCATTATAATTTGTGGTTGATGCAATACTATCGATACTTTCAATACGCGAAGCAAATTCTCTTTGCAATATTGCCCGATCCGCATCACAATTATGATCATTAGCTGAATTGATTGCCATGGCCTTCATATCACGCAATTCGTCTACAATATTCTGCATACCACCTTCGGCAATCCTTATTAAGTTTATTCCTTTCTCAGCATTGTCAATATCCTGTCCCAAGGAACGGATCATCACCTGCATTTTCTTAGACACAGCATACTCAGCAGCCCCGTCCCCTGCACTATTTAAACGCATACCACTGGATACTTTTTTCAATGTTTTTGATAGGGCATTGTTGTTTTTGTTTGTCTCTCCTAAAGCTAACATAGCGGATGAATTATTCATTATTGTAAATGCCATATTCTCACCTCATTCCCCAATCTTTTTATCCCACATAGCCTTCTCGAATCCATTGAATTCCAGCAGCAGGGACACATCCATCTCCAGGGCGTCGGCGATGTCCTTTAGCATCACTACGCTCAGATTGTCGTTGTAGTTTCCGCTTTCCACCTTGGATATGGTTGATTGGGTCGTATGCATTTTGTCTGCCAATTCTGTTTGGCTGAGGCCTACCAAGGTTCTGTAATAGGCAATCTTGGCACCAATTTGACGTAATATTATCTTCGTATCACTACTCATTATCCTTCTCCGATTAAATTATTTCCTCATAAGAGTGAATATTCGACATATACAGCTTTATACCTATCTATTTAGTATGCTTTATATGATATATATTGTCATAAATATGAATATCTATTAAAAGCAGACAAAAAAATAGCTTTCTACTACTATAAAAAGTAGCATGAAAGCTATTTTTCGTGGTGCCCCCAAAGGACACATTTTTTCCCTATTGTATATCTTCCCAAACTTTGTATCCTTTGTCGTTTAAAAAGTCCAGTTCGATTTGTTTTGCCCAGCCACCAAATTTAGTATTTTCAGGCCAACGTGGCTGTATATGTATCTTGGGACCGTAATAATTGCGTACATTATCTATTTTCATGCCGCCCAAATCAATTCTGAGAGTTTCACTGCCACCAGGAGGTATATCAGACATCTCCCGCACCTCACGGCTTACTATATGATTTCCGTCCCAATCACTTCGGGTATAAGTAATATCAAAGGTTGGATGGTTCCAAGGTCCATTCCACTCACTATTTTTAATGACTACATCAATATACCAGTCGGCCGGCAAATACACGGTATATCCTCCAGTGAGCTTGTCCTGGTTTTCCCGTGGCCAGTATCTATATACATCAGAGGAAACATAATAAACGCCCGAAGTTCCACCAGATAAGCCATTTCCATGACCCACTGTTTCCATGCTAATACCATTGCCCTGAAAATCCTTACCAGCCTTTACAGTGTCACTATTGGGATTATATGACGGCTGCCCCTCCCATGATTGCGGAGATTCTGTCTGATTTTGAGTATTAGGCGTTTTCGGTGCTTCCAGCTTTTCCGGCGAGTCAGGCAACGACGGCAGTTCTATCAGCTTCTCAATCTGCTGTTTTAGAGGATTTCCCACAGAATCTGGTGCTTTACGACCAGAAATTAGTAAAATTATTGCCAATAGCATCAGCAGTAGTGTTACTACCACAATTGGCATTGCTATTTTAAATCCCCTTCTTAACTTTATTGCATGAATAACCTCTTCCACACTTTGATAACGCATGGCTGGATCCAGGGCACGGCATTTTCTGATAACTGGCCGTAAATATCCCTGGTAGTCTTCACCCAAAAGCTCGTCCACCGTCACGCCCAGTGAATAAATATCGCTCCGCCTGTCCGTCTGACTGTATCCATACTGCTCCGGCGGTGCATATCCCCTTGTCCCCAGCAATACTGTATCCTGATCCTCCACCTTGGTATTACGTAACCTTGCCACATCAAAATCTATCAGCTTAAAGCCGCCACTAGATTGGCGTATTACATTGCTTGGCTTAATGTCCCTATGTACTATTCCCAACTTGTGTAAATGACTTAGCCCATAACAAAAATCCAGAAAAAATTGCTGTGCCTCAGCTTCTGATAAATGCCCACCATTTTTGAGATATTCCTGCATGGATTGTCCACCGATATACTCCTCCACCATAATAGTACGCTGCTGAGCTTCGTCCTCTACAAAATATAATATATTGGGCCACAGTGAATTTGGATTGTCACGGAGTAGATTAGCCGGAACTCCCAGGTGATTAATGATACGCATAATTGCAGGTGTATCATCTGGCTGTGTTACCAGCCAAACCTCACCTTTACTGGAGCTTCTGAGTAATTTTATTTTTCGATATTGTTCCTGCAAAAAATCCATAGTGCATTTGTGCAAGGATGGTACACCTACCTTGTTAAATACTCTTACCCCATAATATAATATAATCGTCAAAATTTACAAGCTATCAATGAGAAAGGAATCCATTATGAAAGAAATAGATACCAGGGAATTGGAAAATCAAATTTCTGTCTCAAAGGATATTGAATCCGTTAATAATATTTCAAATATAATTCCTGACTTTTCAGTAAGTCAATATCTGGAAGAATTACTTAATATCCACAGAATAGATGCTAAGGATGTAATTAAAGCAGCAAATCTGGAACGTACCTACGGCTATAAAATATTCTCCGGGGACAAAAATCCCGGCCGCCCAAAGCTATTGGCCATTGCTGTGGCTATGCAGCTTTCCCACGAAGAAGTACAACGCTTATTGTATTATGCCAAAGAAGAAAAGCTCTATGTAAAAAATTCCTGGGACAGGGTTATTTGGTATGGTCTGGAAAAGCATCTTAGCGTATCTGATATAAATATAATACTCCATGATTTGGGACTTACACCATTGCTTAAATAAAAGAAATTAATTAAGAATTTATATCTATGATTATTAGTTATTTATATTATTTTGCCAAATGTTATACTAAATATTCTTAATAAGTATAGCTTCTCCTGATTATTTTCCATATATCCCTTGTATTCTGGGACAATAGTGCTATAATAAGTTTCGCAGGTAATATTATTTACCATAGTAATTATATTTTTTAGGAGGGTTGCTAATATGAGGAGAAAAAATTCTGTTGTTCCTCAAGAGCAGCAGCTACATATAGGTCACGGTCTGAAGGCCCACATGTATGTAAGCATTGAAAATACACAGGAGGAGAAATTGTTTTTGGAATATTTCCTTAAGGACGACATTGTGCAGAATTGCTACAGCAATTATAGCTCGGGCTATGATTATATGTTGTCCCTTAATCCCCAAAACACAAATATCCTTGATAGCTTCTTCACACAAATGAAGCTGATGTTGCCAAGTCTAAAGGCCACTACCATGGTTTACGGGGGAAAACAGTTAAAGTAAGAAGTTTTACTATTTTTTATTTTATAGGGGATTAATAAAAGCAAAACGACAGCAGAAGGGGATCTCTGCTGTCGTTTTTATTATGCCATTTGATTATTTACTGCCTTCCCCTTCCTCCCTGGTCTGCTGTACAGTCACAATAGGGAATGGGATTTCGATGCCTTCCTCCCGAAAACGTTTGGTCAGGGCCTTAATAAATTCATGCTTCATGCGGTACTGATGGGTAAAGGCCTTACAGTTAAGGGTTACACTAAATTCTATGGCACTGTCACCAAAGGTATGAAAGAATATTCCCGGGTCGGCTGTTGTCACTGATTCATCCTCTGCAATCTTACCTTTGGATACCAGGATATCCTTTGTTACATCATCCTGAATCTTCTGGGCCACCTCCAGCACCACCTGCTCCACCTTATCCAGATCACTGTCATAGGCCACGCCGCACTGCAGCTTAACCTTGATGTCCTGAGCTGGCACGCTGTAATTGGTTAGTACAGCAGAGGCGATTTGCTTATTGGGAACCACAATAGTATTTCCCTCAAGGTTTTCAATGGTGGTATACCGCCAGGCAATATCCACGATACGCCCCTCCTGTCCACTACTGAGGCGAACAAAATCATTGTTACGAATCTGGGGAGCAAAAATCATGGTAAAGCCGGCAAAGACACTGGCAAGGGTTTCCTGCATACCAAGGGCCACAGCCATACCGCCAACACCCATGGCAGTAATAAAAGGTGTAATTGAAATATCACATTCTGCCAGGATGATGATAAACCCCATAAAATAAATACTCCAGCTTACCATATCAGTAAGCAATGAAGTTTCAGAGAGGTTTTCATGTCTGGCAACTATTATATTGTTGAGAATGGCAGTGGCGGTGCGAGATATAACCTGCATCACCGTAATTATTAGAATAACGAAGAAAACATAGGTCAGCAGATGCTCTACTGGTTCAGGCAGACTCATCATTCGAGTAACGAAGCTCAGATACAGTGAAACTACTATAAGGACAGGGGCCCCCTTCAACCCACGAACCAAAGCGGTCTTCCAGGTCATCTTCTGCAATATAGGATGGGAGTCTATTTGATTGCTCACATATCTATTGCAACACCAGCCCACAAATATGGCCATCACAAGACCTATCACCGGTGGCAAAAATGAAAATAATATTTCCTGGGGATTAAGTGACTCCACATAATCCCAGAATAAATGTATATCAAAGTCTGTAAAATCAAACATATATTACCTCCTACCCAGGTCACATCGTTCATTTTCTTTCAATAACATTTTCTCCGATTCTTTATCGGAATCGGAATATGTATCCTTACCCATAAAATTATAACCTAATTATTGGAAATTTTCCTGTAAAAAGAGAAAATTGCAGGTTACGACGGAAAAATGTAGAATTAAGGTAGGATAAAGAGTATTTTTCGATTGGGGGTTTTATTATGATATTCAAACGAATATTTCTCATAGTATTGGACAGCTTTGGCATTGGTGCTGAGCCTGATGCCCATGAATTTGGTGATGCAGACACCGTAAATACCCTAAAGAGCGTTATGACCTCAGATAAATTGAATATTCCCAACATGAAAAAGCTGGGACTTTTCAACATTGATGGGGTGGAAGCTAAAGATAAGGAGCCAAATCCGGATGCTTCCTTCGCCAGATTGCAGGAGGCATCAAAGGGTAAGGATACCACCATTGGTCACTGGGAAATTGCCGGTATTGTTTCCGATACGCCCCTCCCTACATACCCTGACGGCTTCCCAAAGGATGTCATCGAAAAGCTGGAGGCTGCCTTTGGACGTAAGGTTATCTGCAACAAGCCATATTCCGGCACCCAGGTAATTCACGATTACGGCAAGGAGCACATGGAAACTGGTGCCCTTATCGTATACACTTCAGCGGACAGCGTATTGCAGATCGCCGCCCATGAGAATATAGTACCTGTAGAGAAGCTTTATGAATATTGCAAAGAAGCACGGAAAATAATGAACGGTGAACATTCAGTGGGACGCATCATTGCCCGCCCATTTATTGGGGAATTCCCGAATTTTGAGCGTACCCCTAGACGCCATGACTATTCCATGGAACCACCTGGAGATACCATTCTGGATCTCCTGAAGGTGGCAGGAAATTCCGTGGTAAGTATTGGCAAAATCAATGATATATTTGCAGGACGGGGTATCAGCCGCCATGTAGCCATTACCAGTAATGAGGATGGCATGGAAAAGGCCATTGCTGAGCTTGCCAAAAATTATTACGGACTTTGCTTTATAAATCTGGTGGATTTTGATATGAAATACGGTCACCGCCGGGATGTGGATGGCTATGCTGCTGCCCTCACACGTTTCGATGAGCAGCTGGGAGAATTCCTTCCTAATATGAAGCGTGGAGACGTGCTGATTATTACCGCCGATCATGGCTGTGACCCTAGAGGTGCCGGCACAGACCACACCAGAGAATATGTACCAATGATAATTTACGGTGAAGGAATAAAGAAGGGTGTTGATTTGGGAACCAGACACAGCTTTGCTGATATTGCCGCCACCATTTCAAAAATTATGCGTATTCCGTATGCTACAAAGGGACAGAGCTTCTGGGATGAGGTAAAAGAGTAATGCCTATGCTTATTTATACTCTTTTAACATACTAAAGATTTCTACTTACTAACTTATCCCCAAAATTTCATATACATGTGTTGTATATACAATAAGAAGGCCGACTTTTATTAGCGGTCTTCTTTCATTTTCTGCATATTTATGCAATATACTCACATATACTAATATACGGTTGTGGATAAGGTAAACCACAAGATGTAGTGTTTCAGTTTGACACCAGACACTATATATTGTAAAATCGTTTGTAGATTATAGAGGGGGGACAGGTAAGTTTACATGGCAAGTTATATACAGAATATACGAAAACGCAATGGGGACATTGTCCCATTTATTTCGCAAAAGATTACGGATGCCATCAGAAAGGCTAATCTGGAATCCATTGATGATACCTTTACAGCAACGGAGCTGGAGCGCCTCACCAACGAGGTAACAGAGGCCATATCCGCCCAGGATATTCCTACTGTAGAATTTATTCAGGACGCTGTGGAAAAGGTACTGATCCGCAACAATTTTGCCAGCACCGCCAAGGCATATATCATCTATAGGGCAGAGCACACCAAAATTCGTGAGGCTCAGGGAAACCTTATGGATATATACAACGAGCTGACCTTTAAAAAATCAGCTGATGCCGATATCAAGCGGGAAAACGCCAATATTGACGCGGACACTGCCATGGGAACCATGCTGAAATATGGTTCCGAGGGGTCAAAATATTATATTGATAACTACATCCTGCCAAAGGATATTGCCGCTGCCCATATTGACGGCGACATTCATATCCATGACAAGGATTTTTACATGCTCACCGAGACCTGCTGTCAGATTGACCTGCTTAAATTATTTAAGGATGGTTTTTCCACAGGCCATGGCTATCTGAGGGAGCCAAACGGCATTCGCTCCTATGCGGCTCTTGGCTGTATTGCTATTCAGGCTAATCAAAATGAAATGCACGGTGGACAGTCTATTCCAAACTTTGATTATGCCATGGCACCTGGTGTGGCAAAAACCTTTGCCAAGGAGTATTTCAAGGCTCTGGCTGCCTTCTTCATAGCAGTTCTCAGCATGAATTCCAATGATGCAAAGCTCTTGTCCAAGGAAATTCGGCGTTGTATCCCTATGGATATCCGCCTTGGGAATACCGATGAGTACCTGCAGCGTCTTGTTGACTTCCTGCCATATCATCAGCAGAGTCACAATTATCAGGCCATTTCACCAAATCAGACAGAGCGTGCCCATAATTACGCAGTGGCTACTGCAGTGGATGCCACTGAGGATGCCACATATCAGGCTATGGAGGCATTTATCCATAACCTCAACACCATGAATTCCCGTGCCGGTGCCCAGGTGCCTTTCAGCTCCATTAACTATGGTACTGACACCTCCCCTGAGGCCCGCATGGTTATCAGAAATCTTTTAAAGGCCACCACCGCAGGGCTGGGCAATGGTGAAACACCTATCTTCCCGGTTCAGATTTTCAAGGTTAAAGAGGGTATTAACTACAACAGGCACGATCCTAACTTCGACTTGTTCCAGCAGGCCATCCGCACCTCTGCCAAGAGGCTGTTTCCAAATTTCTCCTTTCTGGATGCACCATTTAATCTCCAGTTCTACAAGGAGGGAGATTACAACTCCGAGGTCGCCTACATGGGCTGCCGTACCAGAGTAATGGGCAATGTCCACGACAAGAACCGCCAGGTGACCTGTGGTCGAGGTAACCTCAGCTTTACCAGCATCAATTTGCCTCGTCTGGCACTTAAGTCCAAGGGCAACAAGAAGATTTTCTTCAATGAGCTGGACAGCATTATTGAACTGGTATTCCGCCAGCTTCTCCACCGCTTCAAGATTCAGTGCAGCAAGACCGTCCGCAATTATCCTTTCCTCATGGGACAGGGTGTTTGGATTGACAGTGAGAAGCTGAAAGCTGACGACAGCGTAGCCGAGGTGTTGAAGCATGGCACTCTCTCCATGGGCTTTATCGGCCTGGCTGAGACCCTTATCGCCCTTACAGGAAAGCATCACGGTGAATCCGAGGAAGCTCAGCAGCTGGGTCTTGAAATTGTGGGACACATGCGTAAGCGCATGGATGAAAAATCCCAGCAGACAGGTCTTAATTTCACCCTGCTGGCTACCCCTGCCGAGGGGCTCAGCGGTCGTTTTGTACGCATTGACCGCAAGGAATACGGTGAAATACCTGGAGTTACCGACAAGGATTATTACACCAACAGCTTCCATGTTCCTGTTTATCACAAGATTGCTGCAGCCAAGAAGCTGGAGCTGGAGGGGCCATACCACGCCCTTACCAATGCCGGCCATATCTCCTATGTGGAAATGGACGGGGATCCATCCAAGAATCTCAAAGCCTTTGAGGCTATTGTGCGGTGTATGCACGATAATGGTATTGGCTATGGCTCAGTAAACCATCCTGTTGACCGGGACCCGGTTTGCGGCTACAACGGTATAATATATGATGTTTGCCCACAGTGCGGCCGCAGTGAAGCAGCTCACAAGATGCGCCGGGTGGTACGCAGACCACAATACAATATGACAAGTAGTGCACGCGTTTAATTATTAGGTGTGATTTTATATGAAAGGAAAGTGTAAAAAAATGATAGTAAATGGAATTGATGTAACCGTAAAGGGACTGAATGATGTCAGCGAGCAGGAAATCATGAGCTACATCGACATGCTGGAGGAGGAAAATGACGAGGATCTCAGCAGCCTTACCATCTCCCCGGCTGAAGATGGCTCCGTGGCCCTTGATTACGTGTTACAGCCTGCAAAGTTTGAGCGTATCCGTCGCATCACCGGTTATCTGGTTGGTACTATTGATCGCTGGAACAATGCCAAGCGTTCCGAGGAGCATGATCGCGTAAAGCATGGCCTCAATTAAGGTTGCCGGTACTGTCAATGATTCTGTTGTAGATGGTGAAGGGTACCGTTTTACTGTCTTCACCCAGGGATGTCCCCACAACTGCATTGGCTGCCACAATCCCCAGACCCATGATTTTGACGGAGGTCATGTGGAAGATACGGATGATATACTGGGGACTATTTTGGATAATCCCCTGCTGCAGGGCGTAACCTTCAGTGGAGGTGAACCCTTCTGCCAGCCGGCACCATTGGCTGATTTGGCACGCAAGATTCATCAGCATGGGCTGGATGTCTGGTGTTACACAGGCTATACCATAGAACAGCTCCTAAAGGGAACCCCACAGCAGGTGGAACTGCTGAAGGAGCTTGATGTTCTGGTGGATGGCCCCTATCAGGAATGGAAGCGTGATATTTCCCTCAGCTTCCGTGGTAGCAGCAATCAACGGGTTATTGATGTACAGAAAACATTAAAAGGAAACGGCATCGTGCTGTATGATGTTTAATAATAATTTGGCGGGGAGCCTTTTCCCCGCTTTTTTGTTTCCACTTTTTTCCACTGTCCCTCTTCCCCTTTTTCCTGCAACTTTTGTTGACTGCGTTGACACCTTTTTTTCCAGATGCTACACTTTAATACAAATCATGCAATTATATAAGGAGAAACGTACATGGCAGAAGAAGTAAAAGTAAATACTATAGAGGAAATTCTGGAAAATACCACCATCGCTGATGTTTATAAGGCTGCAAAGCAGCTGGACGGTGTGGCAAAGAAAACAAATCTCATTGAGAGCCCTTTTTTCTCTGATCTTTGTGGCAACAACGTTTATCTGAAGCCGGAGAACCTGCAGAATACCGGTTCATTCAAGCTCCGTGGTGCCTACAACAAAATCAGCCAACTCAGCGATGAGGAAAAAAAGATTGGTGTAATTACTGCCTCTGCCGGTAACCATGCCCAGGGGGTGGCCTTTGCTGCCCAGCAGCTGGGGGTTAATGCCGTTATCTGTATGCCTGCCACCACTCCACTTTTAAAGGTGGAGGCCACCAAGGCCATGGGAGCTGAGGTTGTGCTGTATGGTGACAGCTTCGATGATGCCTATGCAAAATCCCTGGAGCTGCAGAAAAAAAAGGGTTATGTGTACATTCACCCATTTAATGACAAGCAGGTGCTTTTGGGGCAGGGTACTACTGCCCTGGAGATTATTGACCAGCTGAAGGACGTGGATGCCATTCTGGTGCCAATCGGCGGTGGCGGCTTTGCCAGTGGCGTAGCCCTGGCCACCAAGGCTGTAAATCCTCATGTAAAGGTAATTGGCGTTGAACCTGAGGGAGCCGCCTGCATGGAAAACTCTTTTGCCCGGGGACAGGTTTCCAGCCTTTCCTTTGTGGAAACTGTGGCTGACGGCTGTGCTGTAAAGACCCCTGGTGACCTTACCTACGCCTTCTGCAAAAAATATCTGGACCAGATTATTACAGTATCAGAAATGGAAATCATGTCTGCTCTCCTTTCCCTTATTGAAAAGCATAAGCTTATTGCTGAGGGTGCCGGGGTACTTAGCCTTGCTGCCCTTAACAAGCTGCCATTCAAGGGCAAGAAGGTTGCTGCTATTATCAGCGGTGGTAATATTGACATATCCACAATTTCAGCCCTTATCGACAAGGCACTTATTGCCCGTGGCCGCGTATTCTGCTTCTCCGTGCTTCTGCCGGACAAGCCTGGTCAGCTGGTAAATGTAGCCAAAATCATAGCAGACAACAATGCCAATGTTATCAAGCTGGATCACAACCAGTCCAAGGTTACTGACAGCTTCAAGAAGGTAGAGCTGGAAATTACCGTGGAAACCAACAACCATGATCATATTCAGAAGCTCACCAAAGCCTTAAATGATGCAGGTTATGATGTTGTTAAGGTGTTCTAAAGTGTTTCTAATCTGATTTTAATCTGGATGTTCTATAAAGTTATTGTCAAGCATTTTTTAGTAATTTATCCACATTTTTTCGCAAAAGTGGATAACAATGTGGATAACTTGTGTTTTTAGTTGAATAAAATGTGACTTATCCACAGAATCCTGTTGTTAAGCAAATTACTTTTAGAAAAGTGGTGATAGCTCCATGATAACAAACTGGTTATCCCTAAAAAGGAAAGCACTGATTGCAGGTGTAGCACTGGCTACGGTATTTACCCTTAATTCCGGTATAGCTATGGCCCAAACCCTTACCATGAATTCATCCGGCCCGGAGGTGGTGGCAGTACAGCAGAAGCTGAAGGACTTAGGCTACAACATCAAGAAGGTTTCCGGTGTTTACGACAACAGCACCAAACGTGCGGTTCTGGCTTTTCAGCGGGACAACAAAATTAAGCTCAGCGGCAATGTGGACGAAAAAACCATGAAGGCCATCAACACTCTAAGGCCGGGAGCAGTGAAGACTGAAAGTCCAAAGCCTGCAGTAAAACCATCTACTGATACAAATAGCAAAACCGACAAACCGACTGCTGCTACAAAACCAAAATATGTTCCGGAAAGTCAGCCATTTTTACCAAAAAGCAAGGTAAATGGCATTATCGCCACTGCAAAGAAATATATTGGCGTAAAATATGTTTCCGGTGGCACCACCCCAAAGGGCTTTGACTGCTCCGGCTATGTCCAGTATGTTTTTAAGCAGAACGGCTTTACTGTTCCCCGTACTGCAGATGTGCAGTATAAACTGGGAAAATACGCTCCTGTCAGCAAGCTGGAGCCAGGAGATTTAGTATTCTTTCATACTGACAGCTCCGGTGGTATCAGCCATTGCGGCATCTACTTAGGTAACGGCAAATTCATCCACGCTTCCTCCAGTAAAGGGATCCGTATAGACGAGCTTTCCAACGACTATTGGAAGAAGGCCTTTACCGCTGGAAAGCACATCGTAAAGTAATTAAACAGCACTTATAAAAATTTTTACACCAAAAAATCCCCACCAACGGATACAACATCCATTGATGGGGATAATTTTTTTGCTATGAAATATTACTTATTGCTATTTGTCAAAGCTACCAGCTGGGATGCAGTTTCGGAAAGGGACGTGAGCTCCTGGGCCACATCAGAAATAGCAGCGGACTGCTGACCAACGATATCGGAGGTAGCCTCACCCTTGGCAACGGTTTCCTGAACGGACTCACCAATGCGGTCAGTGAACTCCTGAATCTTGTCTACAGTCTCACGGGAGCTGTCAGCCAGCTTACCGATTTCCTCGGATACAACGGCAAAGCCTGCACCGGCGGTACCTGCACGGGCTGCCTCGATGGAAGCATTAAGACCAAGGAGACGTGTCTGCTTGGCGATGTCGCGGATAAGGGAGGTAAACTCGTTAATCTTACCGGAAATATCAGATACATTCTGAATTTCAACATTCAGACCCTTCTGGTTGTCATTTACGTCATTGGCAGAAGCTGCAAGCTCTTCCATTGCTGCAGAGCAATGAAGAACGGTGTCATTAATGGAGCTGGCCAAAGTCTTCAGGCGATACTCCATGTAGCCAATGTTGGAAAGGGTACTAGCCATAAGGAAAAGGCAATCGGCAGCCTGCTCCAGACGAGCCTTTGGCACAATCTGAATCTTACGAACAGCCTCAACGTACTTTTCCGGGTCCACATTAATCTCCCGTGCATAATTGCGGAACTTCTCCTCATCTGGTGGAGCAGTTAAAATCTGACCACCCAAAATGGAACCAATCTGCTTGCCATTAAGAAGAATAGGCGCACCAAAATCCATGAGGCCGGCATGGCACTCATATACGGATGGACGGCCGGTTCTGGCTGCGGTCTCACCACCACGCTTGTCGCACTCCTCACAACGGCGACAGCCTTCTTTGGAATCACGGGTGAACTTCATACAAAAATCGGACCAGTCGGTAGGTCTGGTAATTGGCTTACCATCTGCATCAACAGTTACTGCTGTCATACCTACTGCACGGGCGAATGTATCCTGGAATTTCTGTAAGAAGTCCATGTCAAAAATATCCTGCACGCGAATATTCTCTAAATCTGCCATAAATAAGCACCTCTCCTTGTGAAGTTTGTTTTTAATACACGTTAAATTGATCTTTCAAAATTCGTCAAAAGATGGATAATACCATTATACCTTTAATAATTAGTTTAGACAACTAAATTATATATGGGATGCTTCAACTCCCTGACCTGTCCACTGGGGAATGAATTCCTCCCGTGCTGCCCCGGATTCCTGTACAAAGCATCTGGTAAAACCTAAATCCAGTGCAAAATCCACCACAGAATCATATTCAAAGGTGGTCAAAGGTCGTTTTAACTTTGGATGGGCAAAGGCCCTATAGGCTGGGGTATACTGATTCATTATGCTCACCATAATGCTGTCACCAAACTCTTCCCACAACCATTTCAACAAAGTCATACTGTCCTTTCGGGCTCCAGGTAAAACCATATGCCGTACCAGCACCCCCTTTTGGAGTATACCGCCCTTTTCAACAGCAGCTCCTGTCAGCTGAACCATTTTTCTGATGGCCTTACTGGCCACCCGAAAATAATCCGGTGCTTTGGAATACTCACCGGCCAAATCTTGCGAATAATATTTTAAATCCGGTAAAAATACGTCCACCATATCCCCAAGTAAATCCAAAGTGGAGATATTTTCATATCCACTTGAATTATACACCACGGGCAGTGAAAAACCCTTCTTTTTTGCAAAAAATAATCCTCTAATTATTTGAGGAACGTAATGAGTAGGTGTAACCAAATCGAGTGTTGCCGCCCCCCGCAGCTGTTGCTCACAGAAAATTTCCCCCAAGCGCTCATCAGAAACCTCAATCCCCTTATGCCCGTGACTGATCTCGTGGTTCTGACAAAACATACAGCGAAGGTTACAGCCGGAAAAGAACACCGTTCCGGCTCCCTTTTCTCCGGCAATTACCGGCTCCTCCCATGGGTGAAGGCTCACCAAAGCCACCTTGGCCTTGAGGCCACCTCCACATAATCCCGTGCCCTTTACGCGATCAGCGTGGCAAAGTCGGGGACACAGGGTACAGTCTGTCAACAATGCCTCTGGGCCCTTATCGAAAGTGTCGCTCATTTCTTTGCCTCCATCAGACTCTCATCCAATATATTGCCGTATTTTGGCAACCACCAGGAAATAGAGCGAACCGTATCACAATATATCTGCATTTCCAGCTCATCCATTGGCTCTGCTCCCCCGTTGGCATTAATCGGAATTGGCTGAAGAGGATAAATATCCGCCTCACCGTAGTAATCCCTTGTGAACCACACGGCATAATTAACCCCCATGGTATTATGGCGTGTAAGGCTGGAGCCTATGGACATATACTTAAAGCCCTTAGGGGCTATCATTTCCAGAATAGTCGGAGCAATGTCTATCTGACTTCCCGCCGCCTTTGGAATCATAAGATTTGGGGTTACCCCCTTGCCGGTAATGATAAACGGCACGCCATAGCGCTCATAAATGTTAGGTGTCTTATCGATGTTATACCGCTCAGCATGATCACCCACCACCAAAACCAGACTGGCAGGATACTTTTCCTTGACAGTTTTGATAAATTTTGCCATTTCCCGGTCCGCATACCAGAAATGACCCAGTTGATTTACCAGCTCAGTATCACCCTTGGCCTCCTCCGGCAGACCATCAATAACCTTCTGGGGCTCAAAGCCTTTGGATGACAGATCCACGTTAAACGGGGAATGGTTGGAAACATTAAGAATCACATTGAAACTGTCCTTTGCAGGGTCAACCCCTTCCAGCACCGCCTGATAAAGGTATTCGTCATCCACGCCCCATACACTGCCAGTAGCATCCTGAGGCATACTGCCCCTGCCATGGAAGTGGTCAAAGCCCTGGGCCAACACAAAGGGTTCTATCCGTTCCCAGGTGGCTGGTCCGGCGTACCACATGGTGGTATCATAGCCCAGCGCCTTCATCTGTGGCGCAATGGAGGTTGGATAAGGAGCCCCAAAGGACTCTGGCATGGTGGTAAGATACAGATTGGCATCAGCCAAGCCCGTCACAATGCCGGTTACAGCAGAAACGGTACTGCCCCCATTGGGCAAAAATGTCGGACAATAGGCTGTGTCCTGTTCCTCGATAACAGACCTCATACCATCGGCTATATGAAGATTCTTGTATTTATCCAGCAGAGGCCAGTTGGCGTAGCTTTCAGAAACTATTAAAAAGATATGCTTTGGCTTTTCAATCTGGGGCCCCTGGGCACTTCTCGTGATATAATCCTCCAGGTTGTTGCTGTCCGGGT
>NZ_JAZTZI010000026.1:0-1080 GCF_045637405.1 Anaerovibrio sp. | reverse complement strand
TGCTATGTCATTGTGGAAAATACCGGTGCTCCTCAGGAAGCTCATGACAGGATTTGTGATTTAGTGAAACTCACCGGGGCTAATCTCACCACTCTGGACATTGCCAAGCATGATCGCTGTGCTTCCGTGATAAGCCATATTCCTCATGTGGCAGCAGCTAGTCTGGTTACCCTTCTGAATCGGAGTCACGGTGACAAGGAGGCTTGTCTGAAACTGGCTGGTGGTGGCTTTAAGGATACCACTCGTATTGCCTCTTCTAACGCAGATATGTGGGCAGATATATGTATGACTAACCAGGAGGCCATTACCAATCACTTAAAGCTGTTGCAGGGAATTTTGGCTGAGGTAGTGGTTGCTATTGAAAGTGGTGACCGTCAGGCGGTACACGACTTCTTTGCTGATTCCAAAAAACGGCGTGACAGCATTCTGGAGCAGACCAAGGATATGTACGAATTGATTTAAATAGCGTATTTCATAAAATAGCCACTCCTGTTCAGAGTGGTTATTTTACGTTTAAAATAATGCAAAAAACGCATTTTATTATGTTATTAGTACAACTTTAGCCTATATTGGCGTATAATAATGTTATATGTGTTAATAGGTGGTGAGGCGGAATGCGGATAATAATTACTGATTCCTATGAAGAAATGGGGATGGAGGCGGCGAATATTGTGGCTGGTCAAATATATCTCAAACCAAACAGTGTTTTGGGCTTGGCCACAGGCAGCACTCCGGTTTCCATGTATCAGCGTTTGGCCGCCGTTCATAAAACCGTAGGTTTGGATTTTTCCGAAGTAACGACTTTTAATTTGGATGAGTATATTGGCATGAGTCCGGAAAATCCCCAGAGTTACCACTATTTTATGCAGGAAAACTTTTTTAAGCATATCAATATCAACCAGGATAATGTGTTTATTCCCGATGGCATGGCGGAGGATATGATTGAAGAGGGGGAACGCTATGAACGCCTTATTGAAGCCAAAGGCGGCATAGATTTGCAGGTATTGGGTATTGGGCAAAATGCCCATATTGGTTTCAATGAGCCAGATATAAAATTTGCTGCTACTACCCACAAGGTGG
>NZ_JAZTZI010000025.1:0-14747 GCF_045637405.1 Anaerovibrio sp. | reverse complement strand
GTGTGCAACGTAATCTTGGTATCTTGACGCCGATAGAGAAACACACCTTGTATTTAGCCGCATAAAAAGGTCGACAGACGAATCTGCCGACCAAAGAAATTTTATATTATTTTATTGTCCTCTTGACGGGGAGCAGTTCATCCCGTATTTTGAGAAAGAACAGCCCGTAATTGTTCATAACTATTTAATTTTTCTTGGGGATTTTCAAATTCTTAAGAGTAACCTTGAAAACAGTTCCCTTGCCCAGCTCACTGGCCACGTCGATGCTACCATGATGCGCATCAACGATAGTCTTGGCTATGGCAAGTCCCAGGCCATTGCCACCCATAGAGCGTGAGCGGGCCTTATCTACCCTGAAGAAGCGCTGAAAGAGCTTATCCAAGTCCTCAGCGGATATACCAATACCATTATCCCTTACGGAAAAATGAATGCCGCCTAGATTTCCCAGCCCCTTACCATCATAGGATAGTGTAACATTGCCGCCTTCTGGAGTGTACTTCACTGCGTTATCCACCAAAATCAGCATCAGTTGCTGAATCTTCTGCTCATCCCCCCTGTATATAACTTCACCAGAGGCATTTACATTAAGGGTAATGTTCTTTTTCTCCGCCAACGGCTGCATTTTGCGGCCCAGCTGCTCCATCATGGCGATAATGTCAAACTCCTTGATATCCAAGGATTCAGCGTTATTATCCGACCTGGCAATCTGCAAAAGTGAGCCCACAAGATTGGACATCTTCTTTACCTCATCCTTCATATCCTGAATAACCTGCTGCAGGAATGGTGACTGAATGGATTTATCGTTGGAAAGAAGGTCCGCCGAAGCCATGATAACACTAAGAGGGGTCCTAAGCTCATGGGAAGCATCTGCTGCAAACTGACGTTGTCTTATATAGGCCTGCTGCATATTGGCCACAACCCTGCCGGAAACCACATGCCCCAGCATAATAGCCGTAAGCAGTGCAATAAAGGAAATAGCCCCATAAAAATATGTAGCCTTTTTTATACCTTTGTAAAGTGCCGACACGTCCTTTCCCAGATATACCATACCGATTTTCTCGCCTGTAACCAGACGTACATCACAAGCCGTCATCATCAGTACCTTTGGTTTATCCTCATCCTGCTGCTGAACGTATATAGCCACTTCACCAGTTGGTACATCACCATGCTTTATTACCTCCAGCACATCTTCCTCTATACGCTCCGGTGCCCTGGAATAATTCTGCAAATTACCGCTTTTGTCGTAGGTATAAAAAAACATTCTCTCCCGCTTTCCAAGATCATCGTTGCCCACATAAACGCCATTGCGTATCATAGTGGACTCTGTTTCCGATACTGCGTGTACCGTTTCAGAAAGCTCCCTGGCCTGCTCGGAGGTTACTGCCCATTCCATGGTCTGATGAGCCAAAAAAATAATTATGATGAACAAGCCAAACATCAACAGGGAATAGGCAAAGGTGAGCCTCATGCGGCTGCGGGAAAATAAGCCACCAAACTTTAACCTATTTTGTTTCCAGTTTATAGCCAACACCTCTAATCGTACTGATTATAATCTTACCATCAGCAGTATCCAGCTTTTTACGAATAAGTTTTACATAGGAATCGATATTATTTGAGCTTACATCAGACTCAATACCCCAAATGCGGTCCAAAATAATTTCACGTGGCACAACAATACCGATATTCTGCACCAACAGGTCAAAAATCTGGAACTCCCTTGGGGAAAGCTGTATCTCCTGCTCGCCCTTTAAAAGCAGCTTGGAGGTACGATCCAGAGTAAAGCCCCCCAACTCCACCACATCCTGCTGAATCTTCTGGCTGCTGCGGCGGCTAAGAGCACGAAGTCTGGCCATCAGCTCAGAAAACTCAAAGGGTTTTACCAGATAATCATCTGCTCCGGCATCAAGACCGGTAACCCTGTCCTCCACCGCATCACGGGCAGTAAGAAGCAATATTGCCTTCTGATACCCCTCAGCACGAAGCCTGCGGCAGGCATCCACGCCAGTTTCCTTGGGCATCATCCAGTCCAAAATCAGCACATCATAATCATCATACATAGCGCATTCGTATATCATATCCCCTGTGGTAACCCATTCGGTATTGATACCATCCTGCTCCAGCATGTACTGGGTGAGCTTCCCCAGCTTCATATCATCCTCTGCCAGTAAAACCCGCATATATATCACCTCGTTAATTATCTCTAAAAATAATCTATTTGGCCACCATGGAGCCACTGCCCCACTGTAATAATAATAGTATCATATTTTGAAAATTTTATGAAATAACAAGCGGCTTTTTCCCACAATAAAAGAGGCTACCGAAGCAGCCCCTTCAATACTTTTTTAAATATGGAATACTGCAGAAAGTCCCCCGGTGAGGCCCTGTTTCTTCCCGGCAAAGCCACTGAGGTTCAGATCAAGGGTAACATTACTCTTTTCCCCAGGCCTGAAGGTGGCACCGATTTCGCCCCTTACACTGGTTCCGCTGATATCTGCACCGCGGATAGCCACACCATCAGCAAAGCCTGAAGCCCTGCCGCAGAATTCATGCTCTACAGCCAGCCCGCCGTAGTAATGGATATTATCATTCTGCTTCACAGTGTAGCGGGTACCTAAACGAAGAACGCTGGATTCCACTGCTCCCAAATCATAGTGGCCTCCTGCATCAAAGGACACACTGCCACGGTGGTTATAGAAATACTTGGCATAGAGGTCCAATACAGCCGTCTTGTTCAGCTTGATTTCACGGCCTACACCGATATGTGCTCCCCAATAGGTGGCATCGGTGGTATAGCTGTATGGATTTCCATTTGCATCACGAAGCACGTTATTGGCATCATCATGGATAGAACCGGCCCGTAGACTCCCCTCTACATAAAAGCCGTTATTCTTCTGCCATTTGCCTAAGATACCGCCACCAGTATATCTGGTGGAGCCGTCGCCCCGTTCATCACCATTAAAGGTGCTATAGTTTCCAGTACCGTACTCAAAAAAAGCTCCGTACTCTGTAGTCGACAGCTTCTTTTCATTCTTATGGCCCAATTCCAAAATGGCATTCCAGGTATGTGTTTTAACATGGGAACCGGTTTCCACATTCATGGAGCCGCCACCCATATTGGCATAGGTGGCCATACCGTCAGTACCGGTATTTCCAGCCATAGCAAGGCCCTCAGTGGCCGCACCTACGAAATCATTACCGGCTGACAGAGCTGCCATACCTACTTCAGCCCCCATAACCGTATTATGGGTCTGCTCCTGTACAGTCATTTTCTCTGCGGTTGTATCGGTGGTGAAAATCAGGGCATCCATGGTGCCATCATCATTGCTATCCACCAGTGAAGCCTTGCCTTCACCCTGCAAGGTGGAGCCCACCTTATACTTGGTGCCAGTGATGGCTCCCACACTATCGCCGAAATCAGATACCAAGGTCATGGTCTTGTTGGCTTCCAGCTCCTTGATATTGGTAAAGTTAATATTGGTGGTGTCTACATCCGCACCAGCAAATGTAATATTGTTTGGACGGGTCATAAGAGCCCCTGTGTCCTTCCATTCCACATTGCCAAAGGTGAGCTTGGTGGCATTATTGGCGGTGGCCGTATATTTAATTGCATTGGAGTCCGTCTTATAGCTACCATTGATTATTCCATTGACAGTTACCCCATCCACAGGGCTGTATCCATAGGAAATATCCTTGGTTGTTTCTGTTATCGCCCCCAGAGTATTATTAGCGGTAAGCAGCGTTGTGGGAGTATTTGCGGCAATGTCTGCCGGATTACTGAAGGTCAGGCCGTCCATATTTACGGCAGCATTTGAATAAACATAGCCTGCCGCACTCGCGTCCCGTGGTGTCCCCCATGCCATTGTGCCGAAGGTTATGGTATTGACAAAATCGGCCACGTTATAGGTAATGGACTTATTGCTGTTGGCGATGGTCACGGTATGGGTATTATTATAGGCCAAGCCAACGCCGTTCACGGTGCTGGTCTTGGCTGTACTTTTTACCACTTGGCCTATCGCTGGAATTACCGCCGCAGCAGCAGTGGAATATTTCAGTGTCATATTGGCAAAATCATTGGCTGTATTGGAAGCAAGCAAAGTCATAGTGCCTGGGGCAGTATGATTGGCCAAAGCCGTGGCCGATGTAATATCCAAAGTATCACAGTTGCTGAAGCTAGTGGCACTAAGCACTGGACTGGTTTCACTCCAAGTCAAGGTGGAAGGCAGCTCAATGGTGGCAAAATTATATACGTTTCGTGCTGTGCTGGCACCGGAAAGAATCAGCTTGTTGCCGGTTTTTTTATCAACACAACTGCTATATCCATCGCCACCATAAACTTCCTTGCCAATCGTGGCATTATGCAGGGTAACGGTATTATTTATGGCTGAACCCGTCTGTGTTGAACCACCATAAACACTATTATCTACCGTTCCCCCGTTCACTGTTACGCTATTACCAGTAGCTGACCCACTACCATACACTTCACCGCCATAGGCACATTGATTTACTACTTTGCCAGTGACAATAACATGATTATCAGAAACTTGGCTTCCATAATATGAGTTTCCGCCATAAACGTAATCCTTAACCTCTCCGGAAACAGTAACATGATTTCCGCTGACAGAACTATTATCGCTATACCCGCCATTTACACGGTAGTTTACAGTTCCCGCCACGGTAATTTCATTATTATTGACGCCGCCTACTATACCTTCACCATATAAATGTCCAGTGACCTTACCGCCGCTTTCCACGATAATGGTATTGCCATCGCCGGAACAGCTGATATAATTTTTGCTCTCTCCGTCCTGAACTATGACTTCTTCAGCCAAGGCCACCCCGCTGCCCCCTATCCACAGGGATACAGCAAGCGCCAGAGCAGCCTGCCCTTTTAAGCCTTTCCAGCCCTTGCCCTTAGTGTCTTTATTGAGGCTGATGTCCCCCCCTAGTGGAGTACTATACTTATTTTCTTTCATTTTCATTTCCTCCGTGCGTAACTTTTGTGCCATAAAACACGTTTTCCCTTTTGCCTTAATATTTAGCATGAAAATTCAAAAAATTCAATACCAAATCAAAAAGTGCGCGGATTTTTCAAAAAGTGTGGCGTTTTTAGACCTTTTGACCTTTCTTTTGTAGAAAAAATGCATAAAAAAACCGCTGACCAGTAAAAAACCAATCAACGGGAGTATCGTTCAAATATTTCTTCCTAAGTATTGCACCGTAACAACCCATACTATTTTTTCTGCTTCATCAATCCGAAAAATAGCAACATAGTTGTCAATCACTAGCTGTTTATACCCTTTACCGGAATATCGGCCAGTTAATCTGTCTTGATGAGAATATGGAAAAATATCCAGCCCCAATATCGCTTCTTTTATTCTATCCACCTGAGCTTTGGCATTTTCAGGAGCAAGTTTTTCACTGGCGATATATCTATAGATATTGTCAATATCCCTATAGGCTGCCCGCAGTATTTGTACTTTATACTTAACCAAAATACTTCTTCTCCAATTCCTCAAATGCAGTTTTTGCATCTACTGCTTCCCCAGTTTCGGCAAATTCCTTCTCCGCCTTATGAATAGCATAATCTATGCTATTTTCCCGCACAAAGCTGTCGTAAAGTTCACTGCTCATGACAACCAAATCACTGTAACCATTTTTTGTGACAAAAATAGGTTCTTTTGACTTGTGAGCAAGAGAAGATATTTCATTTGTATTTCTTAAATCTTTTATAGGCACAATTAAAGGCATACAATCCGCCCCCTTCCACAATTATGACATAATTATATCATATTTATGTAAACTCAACTATATGATTATACAAAATTAAAACGGGACTGCCGAAGCAGCCCCTTTAATATATATTCTTAAATTATGTACCCTAGCACTAACATTATACATTTGCCCGGGTGAACTGGTCACGCAGAATTACATCGTGGGAACCGCCCTCTACAATAGAAGTAGAAGAAACCAAGGTCAGACGGGCCTTCTCCTGAAGCTCAGGAATAGTAAGGGCACCGCAGTTGCACATGGTAGAGCGAATCTTGCTCAGGGTTACGCCCACATTGTCATGGAGAGAACCAGCATATGGTACATAGGAGTCAACGCCTTCCTCAAAGGACAGCTTCTTGGCACCACCCAAATCATAACGTTGCCAGTTACGGGCACGATTGGAGCCCTCGCCCCAATACTCCTTGTAGTAAGTACCATTAATCTTAATACGGTCAGTAGGGCTTTCATCGAAGCGGGAGAAATATCTGCCCAGCATCATGAAGTCAGCCCCCATAGCCAAAGCCAAGGTCATGTGATGGTCGTGTACGATACCACCATCGGAGCATACAGGAATATATACACCGGTCTTTTCGTAATACTCATCACGGGCCTTGCAAACATCAATAAGAGCAGTTGCCTGGCCACGGCCAATACCCTTGGTCTCACGGGTAATACAGATGGAGCCGCCACCGATACCAACCTTGATAAAGTCTGCTCCAGCCTCTGCCAGGAACATGAAGCCATCACGGTCAACCACATTGCCGGCACCAACCTTCACATCCTCACCAAAGTGCTCATGGATGTACTTCAAGGTAATACGCTGCCACTCAGAGAAGCCCTCGGAGGAATCAATGCACAATACATCGGCACCAGCCTTCAGCAGAGCTGGTACGCGCTCAGCATAGTCACGGGTGTTAATACCGGCACCAACAATATAACGCTTATTGGAATCAATAAGCTCCAGCTCGTGCTCCTTGTTGGCAGTGTAATCCTTGCGGAATACCATATATACAAGACGCTGATTTGCATCTACCAATGGCAGCATATTCAGCTTGTGCTCCCAAATAAGGTCGTTGGCTTCGGACAGAGTGGTATTTGCACCAGCATAAACCAGCTTATCGAAAGGAGTCATAAACTCAGAAGCAGGAGTGTCCATGGTCATACGGGTAATACGATAATCACGGGAGGTTACGATACCCAGCAGCTTGCCTGTTGGTTCACCATTCTCGGTAACTGCCATAGTGGAATGGCCGGTCTTTTCCTTCAACTCGAGAATCTCACCCAGGGTAGTGGAAGGCATAATATTGGAATCGCTACGAACAAAACCAGACTTAAAGTTCTTGACCTTAGCCACCATAGCTGCTTCTTCTTCTATTGTCTGAGAACCATAGATAAATGACACGCCGCCCTCACGAGCCAATGCAATTGCCAAAGTGTCGTTGGATACGGACTGCATGATAGCAGAGGTCATAGGAATATTCATAGAAATCTTTGGTTCTTCACCCTTCTTGAACTTTACAAGAGGAGTCTTCAGAGAAACATTCGCAGGAATGCACTTGTCAGAAGAATAACCAGGAACTAATAAATACTCTCCAAAAGTGTGTGATGGTTCTTCAAAATAGAATGCCAACTTAATCCCTTCTTTTCTGTAAATTTTTAAATATATTTCAGCCTTTAAAACCCGGTCGGGTCAAAAGATATTGTTACTATACTAGTACAATCCATGCACCTTGTCAACAAAAAAAGGACTGTCCTTTCATGAAGGACAGTCCTCTATTTAACCTTATTCTACTGTTACAGATTTAGCCAAATTTCTTGGCTTATCAACATCTGCACCACGTGTAATAGCGGTGTAGTAGCTGAGGAGCTGGAGTGGCAGAACAGCCAACAGTGGAATCAACAGCTCATCAGTGTTAGGAACGAAAATAACATGGTCAGCATACTTCTTCAGCTCAGTATCTCCCTCGGCAGCAATACCGATAACCACAGCATCACGGGCCTTAACCTCCTTGATGTTGCTCAGGGTCTTCTCATAAACGCTCTTCTGGGTAGCCAGAGCCACTACAGGCACACCAGTAGTGATAAGAGCAAGAGTACCATGCTTCAGCTCACCTGCAGCATAGGCCTCAGCATGAATATAAGAAATCTCCTTCAGCTTTAAGGAGCCCTCCAGAGCTACCTCATAATCCAGAGCACGGCCGATGAAGAATACGTCGGTATTGAAGCCATACTTCTTGGCAAATACCTTAATAGGCTCCACGTCCTCCAAAGTCTCACTGATCTGAGAAGGAATCTCCCGCAGCTTGCCCAGAAGCTCCTTCATGCGACGAGGAGCAACGGTACCACGGAGGCCTGCCATATAAGCACCCAACAGGAACATAACAATGAGCTGAGTAGTATACGCCTTGGTGGATGCTACAGCAATCTCAGGACCTGCCATGGTGTAAATAACCTGATCTGCCTCACGGGCAATAGAAGAACCAACAACGTTAGTTACAGCCAAGGTCTTGGCACCAAGGCGCTTGGCCTCCTTCATGGCTGCCATAGTATCACTGGTCTCACCGGACTGACTTACAACAATGCAGAGGGTATTATCATCGATAATTGGCTGGCGATAACGGAACTCAGAGGCAATATCCACCTCTACCGGGATACGGGCCAAACGTTCAATATAATACTTACCTACAAGACCTGCATGATATGCAGTACCACAGGCAACAATGAAAATCTTGGAGAAGGAATTTACATATTCCTCAGTCCAGCTGAGCTCCTCCAGAACTACAGCAGAATTGTCCTTGGCAATACGGGAAGCCAAGGTGTCACGAACTGCCTTAGGCTGCTCGTGAATCTCCTTCAGCATGAAATGCTCATAGCCTCCCTTTTCAGCTGCCTCAGCATTCCAGTTAACCTCAAATACCTTCTTGGTAATAGGCTCGCCCAGGCTGTTGGTAATCCAAACGGAATCCTTCTTTACAACAGCAACCTCACCGTCATTTACGATATAGGTGCGGCGTGTACGGGAAATAATGGCTGGAATATCAGAAGCGATGAAATTCTCATCCTCACCCAGGCCAATTACCATAGGGTTATCCTGCTTGGTACAAATCAGCTTATCAGGGTCATTCTTGCTCATGAATACGATGGCATAGGAGCCCTCAATGCGCTTAATAACTTCACGGACAGATGCCTCGAAATCGCCGTTATAAACCTCTTCCAAAAGATGAGGCAAAACCTCAGTATCTGTGTCAGACAGGAACTTATGGCCCTTTGCAATCAAATCCTCTTTAAGGGTCATGTAGTTCTCGATAATACCGTTATGTACTACCGCAAAATCGCCATGACAGTCAGTATGTGGATGAGAGTTATTATCGGATGGACGACCATGGGTTGCCCAACGGGTATGACCGATACCAATGCTACCCTCAGGAACATTGCCTTCAATCTTTTCCTCCAGGGCAGCCAAACGGCCTACGGACTTCTCTACGCGAATCTTGTCACCATTGAGAACTGCAATACCAGCGGAGTCATAGCCACGATACTCCAGCTTGGTGAGGCCCTCAATAAGGAACGGGGTAGCCTGCTTGCTACCAATGTAACCAACGATACCACACATAATAAAAACCTCCAATATAAAACTGGAAGTCCCATGTCCTGCCCGAATGCCGCTCTGTCCTGTCAGTCACCCCACAGTTTTAACAGCATTCTAACGACCGGCAAGCCGAGAGGCATCCGCTGATAAATCGACAACCTCTTCCTCGTCACCTTGCCTTATTCCAAAGCAAGGCCATGCGCTAGAACAACAAGTTCTTTCATTAATGTGAACATAAAGACTTCAAAAATAATATTACCGTGATTTTGACCCTAAAGCCAAAATCACGGTACGTATTATAGACTATTAGTATACCTAAGTCAAGTATTATTACATCATGCCAGGCATGCCGCCCATTGCGCCTGCACCAGCCATAGGGTTTGCAGTGCCCTCTGGAGCTGGCTTATCAGCAACCAAGGTCTCAGTGGTGAGAACCATAGCAGCGATGGAAGCAGCATTCTGCAGAGCAGAACGGGTAACCTTTGCAGGGTCAACAATACCATTGGCAATCATATCAACATACTCGCCCTTGTAAGCATCGAAGCCAACACCTACAGCGCTGTTCTTAACCTCAGCAACTACTACAGAACCCTCAAGACCTGCATTGTTGGCAATCTGGCGAACCGGCTCCTCAACTGCACGACGTACAATATTGATACCAGTCTTAATATCCCCTTCAGCCTCCAGAGCATCCAGTGCTGGGAGAATATCGATAAAGGTAGTACCACCACCAGCAACGATACCTTCCTCAACAGCAGCACGGGTAGCATGGAGAGCATCCTCAACGCGGAGCTTCTTGTCCTTCATCTCTACCTCAGTAGCAGCACCGATTTCAATAACAGCTACACCGCCGGAGAGCTTAGCCAGACGCTCCTGAAGCTTCTCCTTGTCGAAGTCGGAGGTAGTGTCGGCAATCTGCTTCTTAATCTGCTCGATACGGGAAGTGATTGCGCTCTTTTCACCCATACCATCAACAATAGTAGTATTTTCCTTGGAGGAATGTACCTGACGGGCACGACCCAAATCCTCAATAGTAACGCTGTCCAGCTTGCGGCCCAGCTCCTCAGAAATCAGCTGACCACCGGTGAGGATTGCGATATCCTCCAGCATAGCCTTACGACGATCACCAAAGCCAGGAGCCTTAACAGCCAGTGCCTTGAAGGTACCACGGAGCTTGTTTACAACGATGGTAGCCAGAGCCTCGCCGTCCAAATCCTCAGCAATGATAACCAGTTCCTTACCCATCTTAACAACCTGCTCAAGAATTGGGAGAATGTCGTTAACGGTGGAAATCTTCTTATCAGTAATGAGAATGTAAGGATCATTCATTACTGCTTCCATCTTATCGGTATCAGTAACCATGTAAGGGGAGATGTAGCCGCGATCGAACTGCATACCCTCTACAACAGAAAGGCTGGTCTCCATACCCTTGGATTCCTCAACGGTGATAACGCCTTCCTTGCCAACCTTTTCCATAGCGTCAGCGATATACTGACCGATTTCCTCATCAGCGGAGGATACAGTTGCAACCTGTGCAATTGCCTTCTGGGACTCTACTGGCTTGGAAACCTTCTTCAGCTCAGCTACCAGAGTCTTAACAGCCTTTTCAATACCCTTCTTCAGAACCATAGGGTTAGCACCGGCAGCTACGTTACGCATACCCTCATGAATCATTGCCTGAGCCAGGAGTGTAGCAGTGGTAGTACCATCACCGGCAATATCGTTGGTCTTGGTAGCAACCTGACGAACCAGCTGTGCACCCATATTCTCAAATGGATCATCCAGCTCAATGTCACGGGCAATGGTAACACCATCATTGGTAATGGTAGGTGCACCAAACTTCTTATCAAGAACTACGTTACGGCCCTTTGGACCAAGGGTAACCTTTACTGCATTTGCCAACGCATCAACGCCCTTTTCCAGAGCACGACGAGCTTCTTCATCAAATAAAATCTGCTTTGCCATTTTAAATGCCTCCAATAATATATATTAGAAATAAGATAAACCGAAAGATTCAGGCTTATTGTGATTACTCGATTACGCCGAGAATATCACTCTGGCGCATGATGAGATAATCCTTACCGTCAATCTTAACCTCAGTGCCTGCATACTTGGAATAGAGAACGCTGTCCCCAGCCTTAACCTCCATAGCAATACGGTTGCCGTCCTTATCGATGCTGCCTGGGCCTGCTGCAATAACCTTGCCCTTCATAGGCTTTTCCTTTGCAGTATCTGCAAGGATAATACCGCTGGCAGTCTTGGTTTCTGCCTCAGCAACTTCAATAACGACTCTGTCACCTAATGGTCTAATCATATTTATCTGCCTCCTAAAAGATAGTTTGTAAACTAATACTTTGTTGTTAGCACTCCATTCAGCTGAGTGCTAACTCCGAGTATTATGATAAATCTATTTGAACAAAAAATCAAGTAAAACGTCAAAAAAACAAAAAACTTCGCCCCGAAACGGAAACGAAGCTAATGATTGCATGGGATTGTGTTATTTAGTTGCCGCCCTGATAATGGCCTCAGCAACCTCCTTTATTGTCTTTCGCTTTGCCATACTATATTTTTGAATACGGTTAAAGGCTTCACTTTCGCTGATATTATGGGCATCCATAAGGATTCCCTTGGCTCTGTCCAGCAGCTTGCGCATTTCCAGAGTATCCTTTACCTTGAAAAGCTCATCTTCCAAGCCCTGCATATCCTGATATCTGGACATAGCCACCTCAATGGCCGGAAACAGATTTGCTTCCTGCACCGGCTTTACCAAATAAGCCTGCACTCCGGCATCAGTGGCCCGCTTTACAAATTCCGGCTGGCTAAAGGCTGTCAGCAGCACCACTGGGGCAATTTTTTCCTTGCCGACGATTTTTGCTGCTTCAATACCATCCATTTCCGGCATTTTTACATCGAATATACAAAGGTCCGGCTTGAATTTTTTAGCCAGCTCCACAGCCTTGCGGCCATTTGGAGCCTCCCCAACCACTTCATGACCGGCCTCCTCCAGCAGCTCCTTCATATCCATACGGATTAAAGCTTCATCATCGGCAATAAGGATTTTCAAGGGATTCATACTTACTCTCCTCCCACATTACTTACTGGTATATGCAAAAAACAATGGGTACCCTGATCATTTTTCATTTCAAAGCTACCACCTATATCATCCTGCACCAAGGTATTTATAATCTGCAATCCCAAAGATTTGGACTTGCTAAAATCAAAATCATCAGGCAGGCCAATACCATCATCATATAACTCTATGAGATAGCCATCTTCCACAATGGCAGTCCTAAGGCCAATCATACCATGACTGCGGCCCTCAAAGCCATGCTCTATGGCATTTAATATTAATTCATTTATTATTACAGCCAAATTGCTGGCATTCTGGGATGGCAGAACCACCTCCGGTCCTTCTATTTTACTGGTAAGGACAAAATCCTTGTCCACCATATTAGGTGCCACCCGCTCAATTATACCCTTGGTAACTTCATTTACATTGATTTCTTCCGTATCATGCTGGGACAAAAATTCGTGAGCCACAGCCATGCTCAAAATACGGTTGGTACTTTCCTGCAAGGCCGCCTTAACCTCCGGCGACTTTGACCGCCGTCCCTGAAGCCGCAAAAGGCTGGCAATAGTCTGAAGGTTATTCTTTACCCGATGATGTATCTCCTGAATAACCGCTGTTTTTATCTTAATCTCCCGCTCTTTTTTGCGAACCTCCGTAACATCAGAAAGCAACAAGATTCTCCGCTGCAATATCCCTGCTTCCTCCAGCTTAATATCCCGCTGAAGCAGTATCATATCCCCTATCTGGATTTCCTTTTCAAAGGGGCGGCTGCTGTCGAAGGTTTCCCTATGAAGCATGGCACTGATTTCCCGGTCCGGCAGTCTTGCACCCAAAAGGTGATTTATACCCAAAGCCCGATATATTCTCTTGGCGGAAAGATTTACATATGTAATGCGATTCTTATTATCCGCGATAACCACACCGGTGCCGGCAAAAATTGGACTAAACATTTCCATATCAATATTCCGCTTGGAATACTGCATCAGAAGCTCTGCTGTATCCAGAGTCTGATAATAATTACTGCCAGAAGCGTACTCCTTACTGGTTTCGAGGGTAATTACCCCAATGACTTCATTGCCTTCTTTAATGGGGTAGGCATACATATCAAGGGTCATTCCCAAACGCCATTCCCTACGGCCATGAATTGATTTTTCCTTCTCAAAAACATAAGCCACCAGCGGCTCCATCTGGGCCTGCACCGTGCTTCCCACCTTTGGAAGCTCCACCTGACTATAGAAGGTATGGGGCTTATGGTGCTTCATAATCATGTAAACATCAGAATTCTTGGTTTTTACATACAAAAGAAGATGGGCATGGGCAAAATCCGCAATAAAACCAAAGCAGCCGCTCATGCGCCGTATCATCTCAATCTGCACCGCAGTTAAATTCGTGTGCTGTCTGTATATTGAAGTATCGCTTTCGTGTTTATTTGGCATATAATTCTCCAATAAATCAGTTAAAACAGAGGCGTTTATTTTATGCTGTCATTATCATAAATCCTGCAACGCCAGCCCCGGCACCGCATTCAAATACAAATCTGAGTAAATCCCCCCCAAGGACTGATAATATCCCCGGCAACCTATCATGGCAGCATTGTCGGTACAAAGTATCTTATCCGGGAAGTAGAACTTAATGTTATTCTTGGCTGTTACCTCACGAAGACGGCTCTCCAAAGAGCTATTTGCTGCCACACCACCGGCCAGCACCAAGGTATCACAGCCAGTTTCTTTTACGGCATCCAAAGCCTTGGACAACAAAACCTCTATAACAGTATGCTGGAATGAGGCAGCCACATCAGCCTTGTTGACTTCAATCCCCTTCAGCTTCATGCTGTTAAGGTAGTTAAGCACCGCAGACTTCAACCCACTGAAGCTGAACTCATAATTTCCCTTTTCCTGCAAAGCTCTAGGAAAATCAATGGCCATCGGATCTCCCTCCTGGGCCAGCTTATCTATCTGTGGGCCACCCGGATATGGCAATCCCATAACCCTTGCCACCTTGTCAAAGGCCTCTCCCGCCGCATCGTCCCTGGTCTGTCCCATAAGGCTAAAGGAATTGTAGTCCTTTACATGAACCAGAGATGTATGCCCACCGGAAACCACCAAGGCCATAAATGGCGGTTTTAAATCGGGAGCACTGAGGAAATTGGCAAAAATGTGTCCCTCCAGATGGTTAACCCCTATAAGAGGCACTCCCAAGGTAAAAGCCAGTGCCTTAGCCGCAGATACCCCCACTAATAAAGCTCCAACCAGTCCGGGACCATAGGTTCCCCCCACCTGGTCAATGTCCTTCAGTGTCACCCCGGCCTTTTCCTAAGCC
>NZ_JAZTZI010000024.1:0-30563 GCF_045637405.1 Anaerovibrio sp. | reverse complement strand
GACGTCCGGCCCTTCTGTTTCTACGGGAGAACGCTTTACAGAACAATAGTTACTGTGCAATATCCACATTGGACGCAGTAGCCATCTGTGCTTGAATTTTGTACGGACTATAACGCTTAATCATATCCATTACACGACTATCTGGCGGCTGCTTTCCAGCTTCTTCAATACCCTCAGGCATAGTCTTATAATCTTGTGTATGAACAAACTTATCCCAGGCATTTTGTAATGCTCTGATTTTAAAGAGAAACGTTTCCAAAATATCCTGATCATGGGCTCCAGGATTGGTGTCCTTTAATGGCGGCAACGGCATCGCTGTCTCTGAGGCAGTTTCCACATCGGCCTTAATGGCTTTGGCGGATTCTGCGATTTCAGCAGTTTTGCCGGCTTTTGTGCTGGTTCCAAGGCTTGCCTTGATCTGAGTCATAAGGCTGGTTACCATCTGTTGCACTGTCGAAGCCTCAGCTGCCTGCTCATCGATAATATCATCATCGTCGGAGCTCTCTGTGGAAGAAGCCCTTATTGCAGTGCTGGCATCCTTGTTAAGAGCCTTCATAAGAGTGTCACGGGCCTCCTGCTTGGTGTGACAGCTTGCCAGCGAAGCCTCAAAATTTGCTCTGGCTTCCTCTACACTTTCTGCCTTACGATGGAGTGTAGGATTCTTTAAGCTGAGATGGTCCATCTCAATAGAGGAGAGCCTTTGTCCCTCCTGCAATTTTGACCTGATGCTGGCAGTTTCAATAGCATCACTGGAGCTTATTCCGGAAGAATGACTGGTATGATTCTTCTTTATGGATGGTTGCAGCTGTGATGTATTTGAGGGCATCAGGTTCCGTCCTAAATTGGCACGGTATTGGGCAAGTAACTGATAGTTACGCTGCCTTGAGCTCGTACCAACGCCCCCGATACCTTCCATCATTGAAAACACCTCCTTGTATCCCCTATATTACCCCTAGAGTTAATAAAAATTATATTTATGGGAAAATTGTATGAATTGTAGAAAAATTTAGACTATAATTCACTCATATTATACCATGTTTTTGTTGAATAGCCTATATGAACATAAAAAATTAATGAGGCACCCTGCAAAAAAAGCAAAGTGCCTTTGATTTTATGGTAAAAAGCCTTTGTTATTGTTTATTAAGTACATCTACCAAGGCTTTCATATACTCAGGAATATCTGGTGGTCTTCTGGCGGATACAATATTTTTGTCTACTACGCATGGTTCATCCAGCCATGTGGCCCCGGCATTTTTCATATCATCCTTTATGCCAGGGGTACTGGTAACCTTGCGACCCTTTAAGACATCTGCTGAGGCCAGCACCCAGCCTGCATGACATATTTGGCCGATGAGTTTTCCTTCATGGTCCATATCAGCCACCAATTTTAAAACCTTAGGAAATCTTCTGAGCTTGTCCGGTGCCCAGCCACCAGGTACCAGTATGCCGTCATAATCCTTGGCATCTACCTCCTCAAATGACATGGCTACCTCACAGGGAACTCCGTATTTGCCATGGTATACACCAGCCTTTTCGGCCACCAGATCCACTTGAGCACCAGCTTCCCGCAGCCTCATTACCGGGCACCATAACTCCAGGTCCTCAAAGTCATCACTGACAAGCTGTAAAACTTTCTTCATACTCACTTCTCCTTACTTTCCTTGCTAGTTTTTTATTTTTTTACCCAAATCATCAAAGAATGATTTGCTTATACGGCCAAAGATACCCTGCTGCCCATGATGGGAATCATCCCGTTCACGCAGCTCATCCCGGGACATGACCAGTTTGTTGGTCTTATTGTCGTAAACATCGAATTTCACCCGTACAGTGGATGTGTAAACGGTTTTTTCAGGGTGATAAACGGGAACGGTATAGTAGTAGGTTTCATCATACCAGCTGCCATCGGAGCGCTTAACCTTGCGGGTTGAGGATCTGGTTTCCCACTCTGTATATGCCGGTTTGATGTAGAAATCATCGTGCCACTTTAAAATCTCTGCCTTCACATAAATGTCAGCCGTATCCTGAGGATAGAGGATTGCATCCTTGTCCGGGTGCACGATTTTATATGGCGGTTTTGAGGCGGTTTTCCAATATTCCTCCTGAACCACCTTTTCTGTCAGGTCACTTGGTATTTCCGAGGTATCAACTATTTCTATGTCATAGACAATGGCCCGCTGAATTTTGGAAAAGTCATAGGTGCTGTCTTCCCAGTGAACCTTTTCTGCATTGGCTGCAAGTGGGCATAGAATCAAAAGCAGGAACATAACTCCGCTTAGGATAGGGCGCAAAAACCGAAACATGAGAAACCCTCCTTTCAAAAGGGAAACATTAGTGGAACATTACATTTTATGAAATATCGTTTTAATGTAATATTCGTTTTTTGTAGCCATTTTCCTGCTGATAAGAGTGCGTTAAATGTTTTTTATTGTACCTAATTATCTGATGTGATATTATAAAGCCAAATAAGGATATACGGTTAGGTGGTGGTAATATGGGAGACCAGTCTAAAAAGAAGATTCTTATTATTGACGATGCAGAGGTAAATCAGCTGCTACTGTCAAGAATTTTAGCTGATTATGAGCTTTTAAATGCTCATAATGGAGAGCAGGCCTTCGAGTGTTTGCGGGAAAACGGGGAAAGTCTGGATTTAATTATTTTGGATTTGGTATTGCCGGATATGAGTGGCCTGGAGCTGCTTCAGTTTATGAAGGGGGATGACCAGCTCAAGGAAATACCGGTGATTGTTATGAGTGCCCAGGCCCAGATGGAGCAGACTACCCTAGAGATGGGGGCTGTGGAATTTTGGAAAAAGCCATTTTGGAATGCCCAGGAGGTGCAGAACAGGGTGGCAAAGGTGCTGGGATAATAGCTGCACATTTGAGTTATGTGAGAATTTTGAAAATGAAACAGAGGCGCCAGTGATGGTGCCTCTGTTTCATTTTTATGTCCAATTTTAGGCAAAAATGTGATTTTAGGTCCTAAAAGGATTTTGCAGAGAAATGGCGAAAGAATAAGCAGATATACTTTGATCATAAATTATGATTTAAGTAGGGGGTGCTTTGATGGAGAAGAAAAAGAATACCCAGGTGGACGTATGCTTGGTATCTCCTTTTCTGATATATCCATGCCCTCCATGGCTTTGTCACTTTTGAAATCCTGTCTTACCGATGCGGGAATATCATCATGTGTTCAGTTCGAACATCTTTATTATATATATGACCGTGGTTTGTCCCGCTATAGTCAGGTAGCCATGAGTCGTACCGATGCCTTGGTGGGAGAAGGCGGCAGTACCTTCTCAGGGGGGCAAAGGCAAAGGCTTTTGATAGCCCGCTCTATTGTACATCACCCTCAGATTATTATTTTTGATGAAGCCACCAGCTCTCTGGATAATGAAACCAAAATTGGCGTCCAGACAGTTGGCATGAATTTAATAAAGTAAATTCTAATTGGAAGTTTTTTCTCATATAGAAGAAAAATTTGAACAAATACGTTATAATTATGGGTAATAACCGTATATACTAGCAGATAATGTAAAGGGGAAAGAAGATTATGAAGCTAGTCATTGATATACAAAGAGAGCCATCCAAGGATGGTGTGGTATTGGCAAAGCTGGTGGGGCGGCTGGATGCCAATACGTCGCCGGAGTTTAATGAAAGACTGGAGGCTTTACCACGGGATTTTACGGAAATCTGGGCTGATTTATCCCAGCTTGAATATTTGTCATCGGCAGGGCTGCGCGCTGTTCTGGTGGCAAAAAAGTGGGCTGATAAGGAGAATTTCAGATTTGTGATTTTAAATCCAAAGGAGGAAGTGAACGAGGTCTTTTCCATGACGGGATTCAATCGTTTTGTGGAAATTGTTCACACCGATAAAGAAAAAGAGGACGGGGTGGCAGATGACAGCCTTGGAGGGTTTTATCCCCTCAGCCCGATTCAGCGTTGGATTATGGATACCCATTTCCAGAAGGCAAATTCTACCATGATGAATGAAGGTGGTCTGGCCAAGCTGGACGACTCCATTGATATGGAACGGCTGGCAGGGGCCCTCAATGATACCCTGGCGGCCCATGATATATTTCGCTGCCGCATATTATTCCATCCGGAGACAGGAGAAATCTCCCAACGTTTTGATGGTACTCTTTCAAAGGTCAGAATTGAATCCTTATCGGAAGCGGAATTTGAAAAACGCAAGCTGGAGCTGAAAAAGCCATATCAGATTATAGACAGGCCATTGTTCCACATATATTTGATTATTGCTCCTTCCGGAAAATATCTGTATGTGGATTTTTACCATGTAATAATGGATGGTGTGGCGACGGCATTGCTGTTTTTCCGGGAAGTGGACAACCGCTATCTGGGAAAGCCGGTAAAGCAGCCGGGGTATGCTTATGCCGATTATATAAAGGATATATATGCCAAACCGAAAAATGAAGCTGGAGCAGCTTATTGGCGCAATATGCTGGCGGACTTCGATGAAAGCAAACATCTTCCACCAAGTGATAAAGATGAGGGCTCCTGGAATTTTAATGCCCATTTTGCAACCCTGCAGAATATTAAAAAGGACTTTTTCAGGGAAACGAATTTCCCTGAGCATACATTTTTGTTGGGAGCCATGATGTTGGCTATCGCCAAATCCACCGGCAGCTCCAGTACCATCATGAGCTATGTTCATAATGGACGTACTACCAGGGCGGAAATGCGGTTGATGGGGCTGATGCTTACCCAGATACCAGTTAGATATGATTTTGATAAGGACATAAGTGTTGGTGAGTTCCTTGAAGACCTGAAGCAGCGGGTAGCAGAGGGCTTCCAGTATCGTGACAGCCTGGATACCGTATATAACGAGGGCTTGGAGGATGATTGTGCTACCTTTATTTTGCAAAAGGGCAATATAATGGGCAATGTCAGCGGCGAAATCCCTCTTTGCGGTACGGTGGCTACAATTCAGGAATTGCCACAAAACAAAGCATCGGCAGTGGAAAATTCTCTGGATATCCACGTGGTGTGCGAGGATGATGGCACCTACCGCTTAAAGCTGGAATATGATGCCAGCCGTTATTCTGAGGGCATGATGAGCCGGTTTGCCGAATTTGTGGATGAAATGATTAAGGGCTTGCAGGAAAATGATAAACCTGTGTTGGAGCTGTTGTCATGAGCTTTTTTTCAGTATTGCGGAAGAAAACAGTTATTTCTACCAGATTTCGGTCAGTGTTTGCTTCGGCAATGGTAGCCATGACCCTGTCTTATATCCTTATGTTGTCGGATAATGTCGTTGCCGGGCAATTTATTAATGATGATGCAGTGGCGGCTATGTCGTTGGTATTTCCGTTAATGACCGTATTGTTTTTTTTAAGCTATCTCATTGCAGATGGCTTGGGAATGATGGCGGCCTATGCCCAGGGGCAGGAGGATCGGGACGAGGTGAACCGTCTGTTCAGTCAGGGTATAATGTTGTCTGTGGGACTGGGACTGGTGCTGGTTTTATTTTTGGAAATCTTCCAGGATCAGCTTCTCTCCTTTTGGAAAATATCACCGGAGTACATGGTCCATGCCAGAGGATATTATGATGGCCTGAAATGGCTGCCACCAGTGGTTTTTCTGAATATTCTGTTCTATACCTTTTTGATACAGGATGGGGAAGAAAAGGTCTGTGTCAGGGCATCATCTGTTGCCTTTGTGGCGAATATTATTATGAGCATAGTCTTGTGCAAGGCTTTGGGAACGCTTGGTATCGGTCTTGCTACTTTGATGGGTACAATTACATCCTGTATTGTGCAGTGTGCTTTTTTGTTTTCAGATAAAAGCAGGCTCTCATTTGTGTGGTATTATAATTTCCGTGAAATTGTACGGGGCTTCATATACAGCTTTTATCATTCGGTGGATACCCTTTATTTATCCATGCTACCATTGATTTTTTCCTCCTATGTGATTTCTCATTGGGGGGAGAGTCATATTATCGTGGTAACTGTCATTACAAATGTTTTGGTATTGGCAGTGGCCCTATATACCGGGGTGGTGGATTGCCTACAGCCCATGGTTTGTCAGTATCATTCCGAGGGCAGCTACGCAAGTGTCAAAAAGACTATGGAGCTGGGGATAGCGTCTACAGTGCTCATGAGCTTGGCTATTTCCCTTGTGGTGGGCGCGTTCGCCTTTCTTTTGCCACTGCTTTTTGGGGTGGAGGAGGATTATCTTATAGGGGAGATAGCTACTTCCTTGCGTTGCTTCCTGATTTTTCTTGTATTTTTGGGTACAACTCTGATATACAGCAATTATTATATTTATATCGAAGAACGTAATTATGGCCTTATCCTTAAAACCCTGCTGCTGGTGGTTTTCCCCGTATTGGGTATGTACTTCGGCTCAGCCTGGGGAATGTATGGCTTGTGGCTGGGGGCAGGTGCGGGATATTTGTTGGCCTTTTTATTTAACTTATTAGTTGTAAAACTATGGCGGAATCGGGATAATATTCTCCTGTTTCAAAAAGAAAAAGTGGCAAGACAGTACTCGTATGATATAAATGCCGTAACGGAAGAAGTAGTAGCCTTATCCCGGTGTGTTAGTGATGAATTAACGGGTTGGAAGTTGCCATCATCAAAGATAATGCGCGTTAGCCTTTTGGTGGAGGAATTGGGGATGAGTGCTGTGGAAAGGGTTCGGAATGAGTCGGTCCAGCTGGAATTTTCCATTTTTCTGGAGGATGAGGCCAATCAGTCGGTTAAGCTCATTGTCAGGGATAATGGTGAGCCATACGATGTTCTTAACTTAGTTAATGAAGGAAAATATTCTTTTAGGGATTATTTTATTGATTCAGTCACTAATGATTTTTATAGACGTAAATATTTATCAGCCGGGGACGAGAACAAGCTGGTATTTGAGATGAATTAGTTGACCTTTATTTCTTTAAATAACGGGGGAAAAAATATTGGCACAATATTTTATCAGGCACCCATTACAGGCGGTGGTGGGGGCTATTTTGCTGACATTATTGGGTATATTGGCAGTAATCAGTCTGCCAATAGAGGAGTACCCAAATATGAATCAGCCCACTGTCAGTGTCACTGCTGAATACCCGGGAGCAGATTCCCAGGTATTGCAGGATACAGTGGCAAAGCTTATTGAAAACGAAATACGGGGAATTGAAGGCATTGATTCATTAAGCTCCTACGCTGATTCATCGGGAAGCTATCAGCTGAATGTAGTCTTTGATTATGGCATCAACGGTGATATTGCCACTGTTAATGTGCAGAACCGTTTGCAGGCCGTCCTTTCCCAGCTGCCACAGGCTGTTCAGTCCCAAGGGCTACAGGTGTCCCGCAATACAAAGGATACTATTTTTGTTATGGCCTTGTGTTCACCAAATGGCACTTATGACAGTGTGTATTTGCAGAATTATGCCAAGACATATTTTCTTGATCGTATAAAGAGGGTCTCCGGTGTTGGTGGTGTGGATGAATATTCCGAGGATTACGCCATGCGGATATGGCTGCAACCGGATAAAATGGCTGCACGGGGGCTGACAGTCAATGATGTTTCAGCGGCCATTGAGGAACAGAATACCCGTCCGGCAGTAGGGTCCCTGGGGAAGCTCCCCACAACGGATTTTCAGGAAAAGCAATTAATCGGCCGGGTAATGAACAGCAAGAAGACTCCGTCTGATTTTGAAAAAATAGTTTTGAAGTCAGAGGGTGGCGGTATTACCAGACTGGGTGATGTGTCCCGAATAAGTGAGGGCCCGCGGGACACCCGTTATTTGTCCTTTGTGAATGGCCAGCCGGCTGTTGCGTATGGTATCACCCTGGCGGATAATGCCAATGCGTTGGAAACCATTCAAAAAGTGCGGGATATACTGGAAGAGGCTGAGGGGGCTTTTCCTCCTGATATGGAATGCAAGATAGTGGTGGATCGCTCCAAGTATATTTCTGAATCTATGCAGGAGGTTTCCTATACCTTTATTGAGGCCCTCTTTTTGGTCATGATAATCATGTTTCTGTTTTTACAGAACCGTGGTGCTACTGTTATTTCCATTTTGACTATACCGGTATCATTAATAGCCACCTTTATTGCCTTTAAGCTGTTGGGCTTTACCCTGAATCTTCTTACCCTGTTTGCCCTTATTCTGGCCATCGGCCTTGTGGTGGATGATGCCATAGTGGTTGTGGAATGCGTAATGCAGGAGCGGGAGAGAGGCGTCCAGGATATAAAGGAAGCCACCAGAGCGGCCATGGGAGTGGTTCAAAAGCCGGTTATTGCCATAGCCTTTGTATTGTTGGCTGTATTCTTGCCGGTAGCCTTTTTTGAGGGCATGACAGGGATTTTGTATCGGCAGTTTGCCCTGACTATAGCCGTATCCATGGGAATATCTGCTGTTGTGGCCCTTTCCCTTACACCGGCTCTTTGCGTGCTCATATTGCCTATATGGAATGACAAGGTGGAAAATATCAGAATACTGGCATGGTTCCAGAGGTATTTCAGGCTTTGCCAGAAGAAATACTTAAAGGGACTTGGATGGTGTATAAGACGCACAAAACAGATGTTAGTGGGTCTGGCAATTATGATATTGGCCACCATCCTATGCTATAGGCTGCTGCCTACGGAGTTTATTCCGGGAGAAGACCAGGGCTATTACATGGTGGGACTGAATCTTGCAGAGGGTACCTCCATGAACCACACTGTTGATTCCATCAACAGATTGTCCGATGCCATGCTGCAATATGAAGCTCTGGACAATATTGTGGGGGTTACCGGGGCGGATCTGATAAGTGATACCACCAAATCAAATGCCGGTATAATGTTCGTGTCGCTGAAGGATTGGGCTGAACGCAAGGAGATGGGCATTGACACAGGTGATATTTTGGATGCTGCCAACGAAGCCATTAAGCAGGCTGTGCCAGAGGCCAATGTACTGGTGGTGGCCCCATTCCTGTCCAGGGATATTTCTATGCAGGTAATGGATGTGAGTGGTCATACTGATGGGGAGCTCAATGATTTGGCCACGTCCCTGTATCTGGAAGCACAGAAGCATGAGGAATTGGATGAGGTGGAAATCGGTTTTTCCATAAATACCCCTTATGCTGATTTTACCGTAAATGAAGATCGGGCCAAGGAATTAAAGGTGAATATAAATGACATCTACACCACCATGCAAGCCATGTTTGGTGGAGAGGAGGTCAATGATTTCAACCGTTTTGGCCAAGTATATAAGACTGTAATTCAGGCAGATCTGGGCTACAGGCAAACTGAGGAGGATTTGCGCTATTTGTTTGTCCGCAGCGAGGATGGGGAAATGGTGCCAATAAGCAGTCTGGTTCATTCCACAAAGGGCGTGGGACCTGCCTATATCAGCCGATATAATGGTATACGCAGTATGCAGGTGACGGTTACCGCTGCTGATGGATATTCTTCCAGCGAGGCTATGGATGCTTTGGAAGAGGCAGCCAACAAGGTAATCGGAACGGGATACCGTCTGGCCTGGTCCAAAGACAGCCAGCAGGAGAAGCAGGCCCAGCATGAGGTAATTTATATCCTGGCCTTGGGCATTCTGTTTGTGTTCCTTTGTCTGGTGGCTCTTTATGAGTCCTGGAGCCTGCCAGTGGCAGTACTGCTGTCTGTACCGCTGGGAATCGGCGGAACCTTACTGGGTATGGTAATGGCTGATATGCCAATAAGTATTTTTGCCCAGATAGGTATTCTCCTGATAGTGGGGCTTACGGTCAAGAATGCGATTTTGATAGTGGAATACGCCAAGACCCGCGTGGATAAGGGCATTTCTCCTTTACGGGGCGTTATGGTGGCTGCCAAATTACGGTTCAGGCCTATAGTTATGACATCCTTTGCCTTTGTGGTTGGCTGTTTGCCTTTGGCCTTTGCGGACGGGGCAGGCAGTGTATCCCGTTGCAGTATGGGGGCAGCCGTGGTAGGCGGTATGACAGTGGGTACTATCCTGGGCGTATTCGTTATCCCATTGCTGTTTATGATGGTCAGCGGTATCTACAAGGGGACTGAGCAGAAATAAAATGAAATTTTTGAGGTGTTAATAAGCATGTTGCGGGGCATCGCGAAAGTGTGGGAAAAAATACCGTGGCAGGTTATATTGTTGTTTTTCGGCGCGATTTTTTTATGGCGAAATCATTTAATGCCCATGGTGGGGGATGATTTAGCATACGCTTTTATTTGGGATCCGGAGCGCGGTGGCAATCTCATGGATGGTATAGGCCTCCGGCAGAAAATTGAAAGCCTGGGGGATATTATTTCTTCACAATGGACCCATTATTTTACATGGGGTGGGCGCACCTTATCCATGCTGATAATTCAGTTTTTTGCCTGGAAGCATGGAGCTGGCTTTGACACGGCTAATACAATAGTATATCTATTATTGATGATGGTTTTATATTGGTTGGCCGTAGGCAAAATCGAATCACCTACCAAAGCAAAGGGTTGTTTTCTGTGGGCCATTTTAGGAATTAATTTTGGGATTTTTGATTACATTACCACCATGGTTTGGATGACAGGGGCCTGCGTTTACCTTTGGACTGGCCTGTGGGAGTGTGCTTTTTTGCTTCCATACGCCATGGCCTATAGAAACGAGGATTTTGGGCGGCAATGGCCTAAATGGTCAGTGCTGGCTATGGCCATTTTAGGGCTGTTTGCTGGCTGGTCCGAGGAAGGCGGCAGTCTGGTTACCCTCTCTTTACTGGGGCTTTTATTGATGGCTTATTATCGTCGTGAGGGACAGCTTAAGCCTTGGATGGTGGCCGGGACAGTAGGAGCCGTTATGGGATGCTTGCTGTTGATGCTGGCGCCGGGGTCCATTATGCGTGAGGAATTCATGCTGCAATATGAACCGGAATATGTTTTGCCGGCGGATAAACTATTTTCTGTTGATATGTTTTACAGAAATTTCACCGATGGGTTCCTGCCAATTTTTCTCTTGGAGTCTTTTTTGTTTTTGCCACTCATAATTTATTTCATCAAGGGGAAAAAGACCCGGGATGTGAAGCATTATATTATGGCCTTTACCGGGGCTGGTATGGAAGTGCTGTGTTTAATGATGTTTGCACCGGAATTTAAATTACATACCGGCTTTCATTCCACACTTTTTTTGACAATAGCGTCCACGGCTGCCCTTCGTGAATGTATACCATTTCTAAAGGAGAAATGCCAATTATCTTCATGGTGGCGCAGGTCCTTTTTGGCATTGGGAATGGCTTCTTTTGCCTACGTAATTTTTTCCTTGGCGGGGGCATTATATGTGGAAACCTCCGTTGCCCAGCAGTTGCAAAGTCGCATGGAGTATGTGGAACAGCATCGCAATGATGATGAGATCGTTGTTTCGGCCTTGTATATACCCTACGATTTGGATGAATGGATGGGTCTGTGGGCCGTGTCCACATATCACCTGATTTATGGAATGGACTTGGAATACAAACCTCAGGACAACCGCTCCAATATGTTTGCACAATATTATGGATTAAAGTGTATTCATATTGATAAGGAATTCGACTGGGAAAGGGTTGGAGAAGAATAAGATGGCAGAGCATAATGAGATAAGGATAGAAAAAAACACGGCTGTACTGCCCTCCTGGCTGTCATGGCAGGCTATTTTACTGGTGGTAACCATTGTCTTTTTTGTGCGTAATATGATTATTCCTTTGGTATCCGACGATATACCTTATGCTTTTATATGGGACGGGGCTGACCGGGGCAACCTTTTGGACGGGGTTGGTGAACGGGTACGGATAACGTCATTTTACGATATTATAGTCAGCCAGTGGTCCCATTATTTTACCTGGGGTGGCAGAATACTGGGGATTGGACTTACCCAGTTTTTTGCATGGCAGGGTAAGCTGCCCTTCAATATTCTAAACACTGTTGTTTTTGTGGCACTGATTTTTTTGATGTTCCGGTTGGGCACTGGTGAAATCCTAAAGCGCATGAATAGAACCTACATGATTTGGCTGATTATAGCTGTGTGGTTTTTCCTGCCAGATCCTTTTTTAACGGTGTTATGGATGTGCGGCAGCTGCGTTTATCTCTGGATGGCTCTGTTGGAATGCCTGTTTCTTCTGCCCTATTGCCTAAAATATTGGCACAGTGATTTTTGGGGTACTCCTCCAAGCTGGAGTATACCGGTAATGGCTGTAAGTGGCTTGTCTGCTGGCTGGTCAGTGGAAACAGGGGCGGCAGCTATTGCCTGTATTACTTTTTTTGCCCTTATATATTTTTGGCGTCAGGGGCAGCTGGAAAAATGGATGGTTGTAGGGTTTATTGCCCTTTGCGTGGGAACCTTGATGTTGACCCAGGCTCCGGGAGAAATGCATCGGCTGGCTCTCCAGCGGGAATTTGAATATAATCCTGCCTTGCCACCGGAAATGTATTGGACTTCCTTAATGTTTTACATCAATTTTGATGAATGCTTTTGGCCGGTGACTAAATTTTGGCTGCCATTATTAGTTCCTGTGGCGTTGTATATTTATCGGCTTCCAGCAGGTCATCGGCTGAATAAGGTTACCATGTTTCAAGGGGTATTTTTTGTAGCTGCCCTAGTGGTTATGATAATTATGATGTTTGTGCCAATGGCCTCGGCCCGGGCGGGATTTTTCCCTACAGTCTGCATAATAATCCTTTCATTGACGGCATTGCGGGAAATAATGCCGGAGCTGGATTTATTTGGAAAGAAACATATTGGTCTGTGCAGGGGAGCTTTTTGCCTGGTAGCAGCTTTTTGGTTGGTTATGGCGGGTATTCTTCTCCACGTGGAGTGGAGTGTGTACGAGCAGTGGACTCAACGTATAGATTATATTAATGCCCGTGCTGATCAGGAGCTGGTAGTGGTGCATCAGATAGATGTGCCGCCAATAGCTGATGACCTGGCGGATTGGACTGAAAGCTGCTATACATGGAATACGGGGATATTGGCCTGGGGCTCAGATCTGGAGCCCCGTCCGGAGGGAAGTCATAATATTATGTACGCCCAGTATTATGGCTGGAAAAAGGTTATAACCGATGGAGAAGACCGGCGTGTGCCTTAAATCTTCGGTATAGATAGTAAATAATAAAATATATCAGACAAATTTAAAAACTGTGGATAACCCCATAAAGGGAACATCCACAGTTTTTGCTTACTTTTTATTATGCTGTTACTCAAGTACAACGGATGGCCTGTCAACAATGGAGGACAGTACCACAATGGTCTGAGTCTTGGTAACTCCAGCCTGCTCCTTAATGCGGGTCAGGAGATTTTCAAGTGTCTGGGTATTTTGGGTTACAACCTTCAGACAGTAATCAAAGTCACCGGTAATGTAGAAGCATTCCTTGATATCAGCCTCATTAAGAACGAAGTTTTTGAAATCATCAGCTTTGGAAGGATTATCAAAACCTAAATTAACCAGAGCGGTAAGGTTTTTATCCATCAATTCCGGATTGAGGATAGCAGTGTACTGTTTAATAACCCCGGATGCTTCCAGCTTTTTCAGACGCTCACTGATAGCAGGCATGGAAAGAGAAATTTCAGAGCTCAGAACGGAAATCGTTACGCGGGCGTTTTCCTGTAAACGCTTTAAAATTTGCTTATCAATTTTATCCATTTATCAATCACCACCATTTCCCTGTTATTATAATGTATCCATGGAAAAATGTAAATGGCAAAAAAGGCTTTTAGCTAAAAATATAATTAAAAAAAAGATATTTGTTAAACAATTTCAATGATTGGTAAATAGTATATACAGGAAACTAAACTCAAAATAATGTTTTAGTAAACCATAATGTCAACTACAAGTAAACTTTAGGTTGACGAAAGCTAAACAGAGGGGTATACTTGGGTACAGAGTTAACCTTAAAGAACAAGAAAGGCAAGTGTTTATAATGAGTCAGAGTGTGGCAGTTCAGCAAAATGTTTCCGTTAAGGATTTGGCAAAAATGGCTATGTGCCTTGCAGTCATCAGTGTTTCGGCGTACATAGCTTTTCCACTTCCATTTACGCCGGCAATGGTGGTGGCATCCACAGCAGCGATGTGCTTTACTGCCTTCATATTGACTCCGAAGCAGACCTTTATGACCTTGGTCGCATACCTTATTCTAGGCGGAATAGCAGGCTTGCCTATACTGCCTGGAGGTACTGGTGGATTGGGGCGGCTTTTGGGACCTACCGGAGGGTTTTATTTTGCCTTTGTGGTGGCATATACCATGGTGTCATATTTTAAGGGTAATATCGTCAGTCTGAAAAGGTATAGTATGGTAAGTATTATCATTAGCTTGCCAATTACTTATATTGGAGGACTGATTTCTATGATGTTAGTCCTAAATATTGGTTTAGAGGCTGCAATTATGCAGGCGGTACTTCCATTTATCCCTGGAGATGTAGTAAAATGTATTCTAGGGGCGTTCATTGGCGTCAGAGTAAATAAAGCTCTGGGGAGTGAATAATTTCGAAATGAAAAACTATTATGAGCTGCTTGTTCAGCAGTGCGGTATTATGGCGGATAAGCTAATGCTGGACTGCGATGGGGAAAGATTTACCTATGGTTCTCTTTTGGAGCTGGTGGACAGACTGGCTATCAGTGCGTCCGAAAAGGGAATCACATCCTACAAACCTATATTGATAATCGCTGAAGGTCCTGTCTATCAAGTCGGGGCTTTTTTGGCATTGGAGAAGCTGGGGGCTGTCCCAATTTTAATGCATCAGGACTGTTCCTCTGATGTGGTGGAAACCATTATGCAGGAGAATAATATATATGGGATGTGGCAGGTGGGTGCCATGCAAAATAATTTCCTGCGTTTGGATGAAGCGGTGGCTGATCATTATCCGTGGGAGGTAATGGGGGCACTCACCTCCGGCAGTACGGGGGTGCCCAAGGTTTTATACCGCAGCTTTGAAAGCTGGGCAGAGTTCTTTCATGAGCAGAACAGCGTGTTTTGTGTGGATGCAGACACTGTTATGTTCCTCCATGGAAGTATGAGCTTTACTGGAAATCTTAATATGTTTATGTCGGTGCTGGCTGCGGGAGGCTCTGTCATAACCTGCCGACGTATAAGCGGCAATTATTGGAATATGCTAATAATGCGCAATTTTGTCACCCATATTTACATGGTGCCTGCGAAATTACAGATTTTGGGTCGTGCCTCCATGGCAGAGAATCCTTACGTTCAGCAGATTGTCGCCGGGTCACAGCTCATTAGCCTAAAAGCACAGCAGGCCCTTCGCAAAACCTTTACCAGGGCAGATATAATTCTGTATTATGGCACTTCTGAGCTTAATTATATTTCCTACAAGCATTTAAAGCCCGATGATACGGATTCCAGAAATCTCGGCAGACCTTTCGACGGCGTAAAGGTAGAGTCTGTGAATGGTGATTTGTATGTGGACACCAAATTCCATGTAAGTGGTGTTAAGGTTCCGTATTGCTGTGGTGACACGGGCTACATTAATGATGATGGGGAAATCATCTTTAATGGACGCAAGACGGACTGGATTAATAAGGGCGGCTATAAAATCAGCTGCTTGAAGCTGGAACAGCAAATACGAAAAATGGACTGCGTCAAGGATGTGGCGGTTATGCCCTTTGATGATGCTACCAGAGGTCAGGATATAGCAGCTTTTGTGGTGACGGACGGACATACGGATTCCAAAAAATTCCGTCATGATGTGGGAGAATACGTGGATGAACGGGAGCGTCCAAAGAAATTGGTCTTTTTAGAGATGCTGCCGTTAAATGATAGAGGCAAGGTAAACAAGGAAGCCTTGAGGGAGTTATTATGAATAGAGAATTAGCTGTAATTGCAGGTCGCCTGAGAGGCGGCGATTATGATGGTGTGATGATTATCAAGAATTTGTGGCAGAAGGAAAGTGAGGATTCCTACAAGGGGGATACCTACGAGCCGGAAATGCTGAAGTCCACCAAGAGAATGCTTCTTTGTCAGGCCCGTTCCGGATTGGAAAGCCTGACTACCACTATGCTGTTGACTCCAAAGGAGGCGGCTGCCAAGGCAGAGCTTATTGCCCCTGAACTCACCGGGAACAGTGCAGTGGATACTGAGGGCTGCTGGCATGTATTTACACGTCAGGAAACCTTGGATTTTGTAATTGCCGTTGGAGATACCAACCAGATTCATCGTACGGAGATACCAGTTGTTCCTGGTATATTCATCATGGAAAGAATTTTGGAGACCCTGCCAAAGAATGTGGTAAAGTTTGAGGTTTCCTATAGAAATGCCGTATTTGCCGGAGAGCCTTTGTGGCTGGATATTGAAGGCAATAAAGTGGTTTTAAGAGGCAACGGCAAGGAATATATTAATGGTACCTTTGAAGTGGAGTAAAGTTGGCTAAGGGGTCATTTTGTGGAGCGGGTTTATGTTTTGTGGGGCCTTAGGACTCCCATAGTGACAAAGAATAACAAATTTAAATTCATCCCTGCGGAAAAGCTGGGGGCTTTTGTGGTGCAGGAAATTATGAACAAAATAGGAATGGGTCTGCTGCCAGATGGGGTTATTGCGGGAAATGCCGTAGGAACCGGTGGCAATATAGCCCGTTTAATGTGTCTTACGGCAGGTCTTCCTGAGGAAGTGCCTGCTTTTACTGTTGATATGCAGTGTGCCTCCGGGGCGGCGGCCATAGCCATGGGTTATGCCCAGCTTGCCAGTGGAAACGGTGATATGTATATTTGTGGCGGTATGGAAAGCTCGTCCCTGCAGCCAATGCGGGTTTACAATGAAAATGATGAGCGCTTTGCCAAGGTTTCCCGTGGTGATGGGCGATACATGACGGCCCAGTTTTCTCCTGGGGAGCTGGCGGAAAATGCCATGCTTTTGGGGGCGGACAAGACCATGGTTACCGAGCAGGTCACCAAGGAGGAGCTGGATTTTTGGACCCTGCGCTCCCATAGATTGGCGGCAGAGTGTGCCAATAAGGGACTTTTAAAGGAACAGATAATTTCCGTGGAGGGCATATCAAAGGATGACGGCATTCGCTATAAGATGAGCCAGCGCCTTTTGGACAGATTGCCAAAGCTCCTTGGCGGAGATTCCCTGCTGACGGCGGGAAATTCCTGCCTTATTAATGACGGGGCGGCCTTTGTGGTGCTAGTGTCTGAAAAATGGTTAAAGGAGCATCCTGAATTTACCCCAGTGGCAGAGATTTTGGGAACCTGTACAGCTGGGGGAAACCCAGTGGAAAGTCCCCGTGGAGCAATGCTGACGGCGGATAAAATGCTGGCACGTCAGGGGCTGGCATACGAGGATATGGATGCTATTGAATTTAATGAGGCCTTTGCAGTTATAGATGTGCTGTTTCAAAGGCAGCATCCTGCTCTTATAGATCGCTATAATATGCTGGGAGGAGCCTTGGCCTATGGCCATCCCTATGGGGCCTCCGGGGGTATTATTATGATTCACCTGTTAAGGGCCTTGGAGCTTGTCAGGGGCTCCTTGGGACTAATGTCTGTCGCCGGGGCAGGTGGCATGGGGCAAAGCATTTTGGTACGAAGATTATAGCCATCAAAAGACAAGGTAGAAAATAAAAAAGGCCAAACCCTCTCGTAGCAAAGGATTTGACCTTTTTGAATGTATACTTTAATTACTTAATGAAAGCATATACACCAGCTAAAGTGATAGCCTTGAGAATGCCGTCAGCAATCATTGCCATATCCATGTTGTTTTCGCCTCCTGAATAGTCGGAATCCCAGTAATACCAAGGGTTTACTGTGTTCTCATTTCTCACAGTGCCTATTATACTGCTTGATATAAAAACACGAAAGGGACTATAGTCCCATAATAAGCTATACCTCTATAGAACTTTAATATACGTTTCCTAACAATTTTGTTATATTGATAATGAGCAAAATTTCATGGTTTATTTTCACCTATATTTCATGGTGATTCTTTACACTCAACGGTGTTTCAGGTGTTTAATGGAATTCTAATGTAAATAAGGATTATTTTTATCTTTTTCAAAAGGAAAAATTAAAAATTTGGCGTATAATGACCATAATGGAGGTTGAAACTATGAGTAAGACGGTTCAGCTTAAAAACGGTAAATCTGTTCCCCAATTGGGAATTGGCACCTGGATGATCGGGGATGAGCCCGCCAGGGAAAAACAGGAGATTGAGGCGATACTCACTGGTATAAAGGCTGGAATGACCTTAATAGATACAGCTGAAATGTATGGTGAGGGCCGATCAGAAATATTGGTGGGCAAAGCTCTTAAGCAATATTTAGCGGAAGGCAGTCGGGATGATATCTTCGTAGTTTCCAAGGTGTTACCTTGGAATGCGGGAAAGGATAATATGCGCAAATCCTGTGTAAACAGCCTTGAACGCTTGGGCTTGAAGTATCTCGACATGTATCTTTATCATTGGATTGGCAATGTTCCCCTAAAAGAAGTTGTAGAAGGCCTGAACGAACTGCAGGATGATGGGCTTATACGCAGCTGGGGTGTTTCCAATTTTGATACCAAGGATATGGAGGAGCTGTTAAAGCTTCCTGGAGGGGAAAGGTGCCAGGTTAATCAGGTGCTTTATCACCTTGGTTCCAGGGGCATAGAATATGATCTTATTGACTATATGAATGACCATGATATTGCCCTGATGTCATATTGTCCATTGGCCCAGGGAGGCAGACTCAGCAGAGGATTGCGGGGAAATCCTGTGGTAGGTGATATTGCAAAGGCCCATGGTGTTACACCAACTCAGGTGCTTTTAGCCTGGAATATCCGAAATGGCCACACTATAGCCATACCAAAGAGTTCATCGCCGGTTCATATAAAGGAAAATGCAGAGTCTGTTAATTTGGAGCTTACTTTGGCGGATTTACAGGCTTTGGATGGGGAGTTTGCGCCACCATCCTATAAGATGCCTTTGGACACGGAGTAAGCAGAAATTTTTAAATAATATTATGGATTTAAATCTTTAAGTTCCTTATATTTGAAAGGATGAGTACAATGAAATTAAAGAAAAAAATATTGGCAGCAGGCCTGGCTTGCGCATTGGCAGTTGGCACTCCAGGTTTTATGGATTCCCAGGCATTTGCTGAGGAGCTTCAGCCTGCCCTCGTTAATGAAATGGACGCCAAGGCACAGCTGGTTAATTCCATGAACAGCCTTACCAATATGGAGAATGGAACCTTATCCTTTAAGGTGGATTTGGCCAGTCCATTTTTTGGTGGGACTGTAAATGGCATATTTGATTTCGTGTCCAAGCCGGCAGTGGTATGTCAGGGCAACAGCGAGGTGGTAATGACCTTGGGAGGAATTCCAAACGGCAATACCAGATATTATTTCTATAGCCGTGAAACTGAAAAGGATGTGGAATTCTATTCCCAGAACAAGAACGGCAGCTGGGACAAATACGTTTACAGCAAAGCAAATAGCAAGGCCATTGATGAGGAAATCGCCAAGAGCCTTGGTACGGATTTGCCAGATGTTGTAAAGAGCGTAACATTGGGACAGCGCCAGGGCGCGGAACAGAATTATATTGTTACCTTGGACGGTCAGAAGGTGAAGGATTATCTTCTGAAAATGTCCAAATTAGGTAATGTAAAAAAAGGCAGTAATGAAAAGGACAACAAGCTGCTGGAGGACATTCTGAACAATATGGGAGACGTTCAGTGTACCATCACCATTGATGAGGTTCAGCATCAGTTCCGTAACCTTTACGCAGACCTTACCCCGCAGGTTAGATCCGCTGCCAAGGCTGTGTTGAGCAATATGAAGGAAGATAGCGGCATGGATAGTATTATTGATGCCAGCACTGTAGAGCTGAATTTTTCTGCCACCAACTACGGAACCATATCTAATATTGTGATTCCGGAGGATGTGCTCAATAATGCGGTTTTGAAGGAAATCCCTAAGGTTTCTGATCAGAAGAAGTAAGTACATATCATAACATAAGGAGGGAACCCCGGTGCCTCCCTCCTGTTGTATTTCAATGGAAAAAGAAAACTGTAAACTTTTCTTTATTATGACATAGAAATATGTTAAACTGTATCTGTGTTAGATTTTTTGTAGACTCTGACAGAACGTGTGTAAACCTTAAAATTATAATATTAGGAGTGAAGATTTATGATGTCATTAAACTTTCAGGCTGAGAAGCACGCGAAGATGCTGGAGGCCCGTACCAAGCGCTGTACCGTACGTCTGGGTGATGTGAGCAAGCAGTTCCCGGAAAATTCCATCGTCTGGATTACCACAGGCAAGAAGTTCACTCCTAAAAAGAAGCTGTATACTGCTTTTTTGGACAAGGTCCGGGTAAAGACCATGGCAAACCTCACCTCTGAGGACCTGGGAGTGCAAAATCCGGAGATTAACTCCAGGGAAGAGCTTATTGCAGATTTTGAGCAGATTTACAAAAAGCGCATTACCATGGAGGATACGGTTACGGTTATTTATTTTACGGAAGTAATAGGATGAGCCCCCGCTGAAGAAGTCGAAAATTACTTGACTTTTTCTATTGTGTTGCTATAATATAAAACACTAGTTCATATATCAGAAATCTCTAAGAACCGGGATTTCCCTTTACAGGGGGATGTAAAGGTTTCGACGGGGGTGGCTGGAGTATGGATAGCGAGCCGGGGGGTCACCTAGCCCCGTTAGTAAGGTGAAAACGCTTTAAATATAAAAGCAAACGAAAACTACGCTTTAGCAGCTTAATGCTAACCTCTGTCTGCTTATCTCCCGCGTGAGCGGATAAGAGGCCAATAGCGGGATACCCAAAGGGCTGACTCCTGGAGGCCTGAGGGGAAATTTCTCCAGGATCGGAGGGACGGCGGTTGTCTGTGTCTGCCCATCTCTTAAACTTAAACATTGACTGCGCTCGGAGAAGTCTATATGACAACGCTTTCGGACAGGAGTTCGATTCTCCTCATCTCCACCATCAATTAAGGCGAAAATGTAAACTTCGCCTGTAATAAAGAAGGCCAGGACCATTTCTAGAGTGGTTCTGGCCTTTTTGTTTGTCTGTTATTGGCACAGTCTTTTGTGTGCTAAAGGGGATTTTGTTGAATTTTTGCATTCTATGAATGGGGATTCGCGCGGGAAATCGGTTTACTTGAATGGGGATTCGCGTTATAATCTTTTCAAAGAGGTGAAATAACATGAAAGAAACTGTCTTTAAAAGAAAAATATATAATGAAATGCTCGAGTGGAAAAGAAAACGCAGTGATAAATATGCTCTTTTGATAAAAGGTGCTAGACGAGTCGGGAAGTCTACCATTGCAAAAGAATTTGCCAGAAATGAATTTAAGTCATATATTCTGATTGACTTTGCGAATACCCGCAAAGAAATCGTTGGTTTGTTTGACGATATGTACAATTTGGACTTTTTCTTTCTGCAATTACAGCAATTAACGGGAATTAGGTTATATGAGAAGGAGTCTGTAATAATATTTGATGAAGTTCAGCTGCACCCAAAAGCTAGACAGGCTATAAAATATCTTGTGGCAGATGGCAGGTACAAATATATAGAAACGGGTTCACTTTTATCCATAAAGAGAAATACAAAGGATATTCTTATTCCAAGCGAAGAACATAAGTTATCAATGTATCCTATGGACTTTGAGGAGTTTTTGTGGGCAATTGGAGATACAGTGACTGCTGATACAATTAGAACTTTGATCAAAAATAGAAAAGCTGCCGGTAATGCAATGCACAGGGATTTGATGAGGATATTCAGACTATACATGTTGGTTGGTGGTATGCCACAGGCAGTAGAAACCTATATAGAACAGAACAACCTTCAAATAGTCGATGAAGTAAAAAGGGAAATTATCGATTTGTACGAGGAGGATTTTGTAAAGGTAGATGGAACGGGATTGGCAGGGGATATTTATGATGCTATTCCAGCCAACTTGACCAGTAATGCCTCAAGATATGTTTTATCCAATGCCAGGGAAGGAACAAGGAGAGAACAGCTTCGTGGTTTATTGCCAGATATGCTTAGTTCATACACGATAAGTGTTGCTTACCACGCAAACAACCCGATTGTAGGAATGTCATTGGAAAAAGATGCTGGAAGATATAAGCTATATACTTCTGATGTTGGGCTTCTTGTGACCTTGGCATTTAAAGATAAAGCATATACTGACAATGTTATTTATAATAAACTCCTATCGAATAAGCTGGAAGCTAATTTGGGTTATATGTATGAAAATGCTGTTGCGCAAATGCTAATTGCCAAAGGGGATAACTTGTTTTATTACACTATGGGAAGTGAGACATCAAATCATCTGTATGAGATTGATTTTTTGATTTCAGCAGGTGACAAGATATGTCCTATCGAAGTTAAGTCCGGCAATTATAGAAACCATAAGTCGTTGGATGTGTTTTGTGATAAATTTAGTGCACGTATAAAAGATAAATATGTTTTTCATACTAAGGACTATAAGAGGGAGAATGGTATAAATTACATTCCTGTGTATATGGTGCCATTTTTGTAACTAGAAAGTGAGCCTAATCTCCACCAGATATTCGGTCGAAGTCGAAAACTTTGGCCATACTATAAGGGCCCTAACCACTGATGGTTAGGGCCTTTTCGTATGCTTTGGAATAGGGTGGAAAAGAAAATTACGGATTTAGGTGGAAAATGTTAGGTACGGTGAAAACAAGCGATAATAACAGAAAAGAGGCCTAGATAACCATTTGTCTAGGTCTCTTTTGAATTTTTCCATAATAAATATTTTGCAAATTCTATAACAAGGTCAATGTCCTTATCTGTAAACCCTTTACAGGTTGTCAACAATTCTTGAACCTTGGGAGAAACCTCTAAATCGCTCTTTGCTAAATAGCCCCATAATTCCAATAGATATGAGTATTCAAGATGATAAGCGGAAGAAATTAATTTTAAAGTCTCTGGAGTGGGTTTATTGACTGTCCCGGTTGATTTATCAAGACCTTTTTCAAGATTATTAAGGTAGGTGTAGCTAATTCCAATTAAAGTTGCCGCTGAACGGATGCTTAGCTTTTGATTTAATCGACATTCCTTGATTAAAGAAGAAAAAACACTCATGTCACACCTCCCATGTATCATTTTAACCTAAATCAGGATAATGATATGGTTAGCATTCTTGACATGATGATAAGAGAATTTTACAATTAGAATGTAACTCTTAGGCAAGGCTTGGAGACAATGTTTTGGCACCATACTTGAAAGGACGACTCAATTAATAACGAGGGAGAAAATATGGAATTTACATGGTTACAGAATTGGATTGGTTCTATATGCAGTATTCTTATTGCAAGTATTGCAATATTACTTTGGGATAGGCATTTTGAAAAGAGACTAAAAAAGATAGTAGACTACACTGATACTAAAATAGATGATTATATATTTGATGCTTTCCACAAACCAGCTAAGTTCTTAATATTTGTTTGTGGAATAGGTGGGGCGATTTCTTTTGCACCCGTTGATACTCCATCCTGGATGACAACATCTATATCTATTTTGTCTGTGTTTGGATTAGGATGGGGGTTGTTTAGGCTTAGTTCATACAGTGACGAGAATACGGATATAGGTGATGAACGCAGTTTAATCCATCATGTTTTTGAAAAACGAGAGATAAAGCATGCAGATGCTATATCCAATATATTATCAGCTTTTTTCCGCTTAGCTATCGTGTTAATTGGTATCATAATTATCCTAAGAATAGTTGATGTTGATGTTAGCGCAGGAATAGCGTCCTTAAGTATAGGAACGGCACTGATAGCTTTTGCAGCCAAAGATATTTTTACGAATTTCTTTGGGAGTTTTGTTATTTTATTTGATGAACCATTCAAGGAAGGGGACTGGATACTTGCGGATGATGTTGAAGGTCTCGTAGAAAAAATCACCATGCGGAGTACATGTATCCGTACCATAAGTGGTGAATTGGTATCAATACCAAGCTCTAAACTGGCTAGTGATAAGATTACAAATAAAACTAAGAGTGCCTATCGTCGCATAGATTTAATATATAATATTTCTCCAGAAACGACTACTGAACAGGTACGGCAGCTGATAGATAAAATCAGTATAGCTTTGACAGAAATTGATAATATTAGAAAGACTAAAGAGGAAGGCAGGGGCATATATACATATTTAGATAAGGTCACTGTATTGAGCCAAGATATTAGAGTCATATATTATACGGATTATACTCAATATGAACAATATGAGGATTTTACAAATTTGAAAAGTGAAGTAAATCTGGCTGTGATGACCGCAATTCGTGAAATTGGCATAAAAATGGCATTAGATGATGATATTAAGTTATTTAAAGGCTTAATGGATGCGTAGTGTGATAAAGATGACTTTGGTTTGAAAAAGAATTCCCAATTTAGGGGCCTCAACTGTTTGTGTATTGAGACAATTTTGATATAAAGTATTTTTCTAAAAGTGATAGTTATACTTGTAAAGTGATTTAATAAGGCTTAAAAAGTAAAGTGTGGGAGTATATTCCTATTCATCATTAGACAGCATATACAGGGCAAAGAATGTTAAATGTCATAATGGGTAAAAAAATGTAAAAGGATGGAAGGATAATTATGGGAGAGAGAAATTTGATTACTAAAAGGCATTGGGTATTGTGTGGGGGTATAGTATTAGAAATAGTAAATTATGGTTTTATTTCCAATGTTATCTCATCGCAGTATGTTATCCATTGTATTGGAATATTGATAGCAGTTGTGATGGGACTATGCTTTGAAAGATTAAATGGTGCTTTTAACGATGCCATCAATGACTCTTTTAATGATGTAAAACAACATCAGAATAATTGTGTAAAAACCATGGTAAACGCACTAAATGATTTGGATAAAAAAAATAAGGCAGAAATGAAATTGATGCATCAGAGCATTGTGTCTGAAATGGGAGACTGTACTAAAGCCATAAATGAAGAACTTCACCTGATTAAAAATTATCAAAGTAAAGCAATAGAAACTTTAGAATCACAGACGAAATTGAATTTTGAAGAATTGAGTGCTTCATTAAAGGAACAAAAAGAAGAAAATGTGGAATTGCTTAATGAAAAGCAGAAGATATTAACATCGTATGTAGATAAAAAAAATACTTCTGTATTGGAACAAATAAAGGCGCTTGATAATTCAATTAATGAAAGTGTTCATGACCTTAAATCAGGGTTAAATGAAAAACTGGTTGAAGTACAGAAAAATATGGAATCTGATTATGATGAGTTGAAAAATAGCTTGTCTGCAAATGCTACGGCTATGCAAAATAACTATGAAGGCTTATTGGCAGTAACCAGGGAAGTAAAACAAGATGTTTTAGATCAGCAAAGTAAAGAAATAGCGACTTTAGAATCCCAAACAAAATTGAGTTTTGAAGAATTACGTGCTTCATTGAAAGAACAAAAAGAAGAAAATGTGGAATTGCTCAGTGAAAAGCAGAAGATATTAACATCGTATGTAGATGAAAAAAATACGTCTGTTTTGGAACAAATAAAGGTGCTTGATAATTCAATTAACGAAAGTATTAGCGAACTTAAATCAGGGTTAAATGAAAAACTAGTTGATGTAAAGAAAAATATGGACTCTGATTATGAGGAGCTGAACAGTAGTTTGTCTGCAAATGCCGCAGCTATGCAAAACAACCATGAAGGCCTGTTGGCAGTAACCAGGGAAGTTAAACAAGATGTTTTTGAAAATATTAATAATGTAAAAACTTCAGTTGGGAATATTTTAGACCAGCAAAACAAGCAATTATCAGAATATGGTGTTAAAATTAATAATATAGTTGAAGTGCAGCGTGAATTAAATAATCAGCTGGAATCCCAGAAGGAAGTATTTGCGGAAGCAATTATCGACAGCAAGAGTGAAATTGTTGATTATATGCTTCATGTAGATGAGAAAATTGACGATCTGGAGTTCTTTTTTGAACTAATTAAGAAATTTGGTACATTATCAGGGGAAGTGCTGAAAGCTGAATCTTCCGGTAGTGCTACAAAGACCCAAAAAGAAAAGCCTGCTGATAGAGTTGAGAAAATAGTAGAAAAAGAATCAAATTTAACAGTTTTTAATCATTATAAAAATAACATACTTGAGTTTAGTGAAATGTTCAGTGACTCAATAAAGAAATGTATAGTTTATTATGATGAATATGGTTCTATTGTCAAAGGTATTAATTATGATCAGAATGGAGCACCTACTATGGAAACAGAGTACTATCCAAGTGGCCAATTAAAACAACGAACTGAGATTTTTGTTAAAAATGGTGAATTAAATAAAGTTGTAAAATATTTCGATGAAAACGGGAACATGATATGATAATGGAGGATATGGTATGTTTTTGAATTTGCTGAACGAAAAAGAAGGTAAAAATTTTTTAGAACTCGCCAAGGTTGCCATGATGGTCAACGGAATCGCCAAAGAAAGTGAAATGGTGGTATTTAGAACCTTTAGAACAGAATTAGGACTTCCTGATTATGAGTTGAAGGGAAAGGAATTGGACCCAATTATTACTGAGTTTCAATCCAGTACCAAGCGAGCCAAGAAGGTGGTAATGCTAGAGCTGGGTGGAATGCTGGATGCGGATGAAGAGTTTGATGATAATGAAAAAGCATGGTTTAATAAGGTTGGCAGTCAATTGGGTTTTAGAGAATCAGAATTAAAGAAAATGATGAGGTGGGTATTCGATTTTAATGATTTAGTCGGTGAAGCAATCACATTTATTAATAATCGATGAGGAGATGTTTATAATGGGCTTTTTCTCAAGTATATGCTCAGGACTTGGTTCGTGTGTAAAGGCTGCTATAAGTACTGCTAAGGCTGTTGGTAGTGCGGTAAAGAGTGCAGTGACTACAGTTGTTGAAAAAGGTAAAGAAGTAGTTGATACAGTTGTTGAAAAAGGTAAAGAAGTAGTTGATACAGTTATTGAAAAGGGGAAAGAGGTAGTCAATAAGGTTATTGAAACACGAGAGAAAGTAGGTTCGGTGATTAGGGAGGGGGTAACAAACCTTTGGAATAAGTTTTCCGGTGAGGATAAACAAATTGAAGCAGATCGAATATATGAGGAGATGACAAAGCGTTATAACACGCGGCGTCAGCTTTTTGAAGATAGAATGCAAGAGTTAAGCGAAAAAATTGAAAGCCATGTGCAGAAGATTAATGCTTATAAGTCTAAAATAAAGATGGTTTTATTTCCTGCTTTAGCTGATAAAATATCCAAGCTAAAGGATGTAAATATCGACGAGAAATTTTCCATCGAAGAATTCAAGGCTAATGAAATAGAACTTGACAGTGTTAGAGGAAAATCACAGTTATATAAAATTGATTTTAAGGAACATAGGTTTAAAACAACAGTTCAAGCGATTTTTACATTAGCCTTCTATACGCGTAAAAAGGCTCAGGAAACACTGGATGCTGTTCGTGAGGAAGAAGCAAAGGTAAATACTGAAATCAAAAAGATGGATGCATATACGAAGAAGATTGAAACCATTGAAATATCTTTGGCTAATGATGTAGTTTATTTTGAACAGCTAATCGAATTGTATGAAAGATTGTTGGTACGTTTGGATAATACTGTTAATGTACTTTACATAAAGTGTATATCCTTTGCTCATAGATTGATAAAAGAAGAGATGAGTATAAAGTGGCTTTCAACTGTACAGCGTAAAGAGGTTGAAGCTATAGTAACAGCCAGTCTTATTTTGAAAGAAATGGCAGAAACCCAGCTTCTTGCAGTTGATAATGAAAATGATGTAAAGAAATATGAGGATACTATTCATAGCAAACATACTGAATTTATTGAAGCTATTGCTGCAGCATAATGAGGTGATCAATTTATGGAAGAAAAAAGAAAGATTTTGCTGGATAGGATGCAACATGCTTCTCCATTGGAAACCACAAGATTATTACATCAAATGGAACTTTTTGATTGTAGTTCATCACAAGCTGTTATAGATCAAGTTTATAAAGAATTTGCAGATAATGAGCATATGAAAGATGGCCTTATCAAGCCAGTTTTTTTGTCTATAATAGATGGGCTGTTAGAGAATACAAAAATAGGCAGAGAAATGCGGCAAAAGGGGTTGACTGGCTCGAGATTAATAGAAGAATGTGAAAATTTTTCTTACGATACGGGTTCAAGTTATTCCAATCCACAGGACAACGGGTATGTAGAATATAAAAATGCCCAGCATGATGTTATCGAATACAATATTGCTTTAGCAAACTATAAGAAAAATGGGGGGGAGAAACCAAAATACAATGGTCGAATGAATGAAAACATGACCCATGAATATACAAAAAATCGAAAACTTTATAATGATAGAACTAAGCTAAATCATTATAAGAAAAAGAAACTTCATGAAAATGGCGATAAATATGAAGGGATGCGAGATGAGTATACTGGTCGGCATGATATGCGATTTAATAAGGGGGATAAACACGACGATAAAGAACCAAATGCGGATCATATTGTACCTTTGGCGAGAATACATGACCAGTTTAAGACAAATATTGCGTTTGATGATTCTGACATAAGACGAATTGCCAATATAGAAGATAATTATGCACTCACTACAGCGGCAATAAATATGAAAAAGAACGATTTGTCCAACGAAGAATTTATTGAGAAATACGGAAATGAATTGTCTGAAAAAACGAAGTCAACAATGCGCCAGAAAGAAAAAACGGCTAAGAAGGCAATTGAGGATAAAGCCAATGAGATAGCAAAAAATAATTTATTGGGTAAAGGCTCCGTCAATAAAAAAACCATGGAGGCGGCAGTAAATAAATTTAAAGAGGAGCATTGGGGTAAAATAACTAAGGCTGAAAGAGAAAAAATAAAAAATGAACTTCAGCGTGAAAAAACCAAGAAAATATATGAAGGCATTGGTCGCCAGGCGTTTGTTCAGCAAAAGGATTATGCCATAGGAAATGCGTTGCTGTTTATTATTAAGCCTTTATATTATGAGATAACAGATATTTTTAAAAATGGCTGCAAGGATGGGGTAGATGCAGATAGTTTTGGTGAGGCAATAAAAATACGATTTGTAAGAGTCAAAGAGTATATTGTAAAAAATATTGGTGATTTTCTAAAAAATAACATGGCAGATTTTATTAAGGGAATTCTATCATCAATTTTAGAGGCAATCATCAATGTTTTCACTGGAGTATTAAAAAATATTTTGAAAGTAGTAAAAGAAGGCATCAAAATATTCGTCAATTCCGCAAAGATCCTTTTTGGCGAACAAGGGAAAAATATGACAAGCAGACAAAAGGGGGATGCTATTGTAAAGTTATTGGGGGGCAGTGTGACGGCGTTATTGGGAGTTGGCATAGATATGTTACTTAAAACTCCTCCATTTGCAGCCTTGGCACCGTTTGCACCTGTTATATCTACTATGTTATCTGGTATAGCGTCAGCTTTGTTTGTTTACGCCCTTGATCGTATGGATTTGTTCAGCGTAAAATCGGAAATGCGCATGAACCGAATTCTCGATATTTTTGCAGAGCGTCAAAAGGATATCGATGTTGCCATTGAAAAATATGATGTGGTGCAGATTGATATGCTAAAGAAGCAACGTCAAAATTTTGAGCTGATAAAAAGCGAGATTGACGAAGGCATGGAAAGGGATGATATAAAAATCATTAACTCAGGATTGTATAAAATGGCAGATTTTATGGGGGTTAAATTAGCGTACTATAATACCGAGGAATTTGTTGATTATTTTGACAGTAAGGCAGCTTTGCAGTTGTAAGCAATGAAGTTATAGAATTTAATGATGATAATCAGGCTGTGCATTCAGACCATTCAAAGAATCGAGGTAGATATGAAAAAACTTATAAACAATCCATGGGCATGCATTGTAGCAAATGCTTTGTTGGCAGTATTGTTGTATGCTACTGTTTTCTATGTTGATGGTATGGACATATATTTGGGAGCTGATGCTGGACTAGTCGAGGTATATCCAGGGGCATTTAAGGCACTGGTTGAGGGAACAGGCCAGGTTATATTTATGCTCGTTCACTTCGTGGAGCTTATAGCTTCTGTACCCATATATAATCATATCCAATCAGGGGTGGTGCGCCTTGCAGCCCTGCCAGGGCATGAGTCAAGTATGGGTCCCTTGACAGTGCTATATTTTACAGCATATGGCACCTCTGTGGCATTGCTAATGAATATCTGTTGGCAGTTGTTTAGAGGAATTAAATCAATGATACATAAGTTAGTGTTCCGTCAATACGGTGATGTATGATTCATCTCCACCACATATTCGGTCGAAGTCGAAAACTTTGGCCATAGTATATCAGGGCCCTAACCAGTGATGGTTAGGGCCTTTTCGTATGCTTTCGAATAGGGCGAAAAAGAAAATAACGGTATTTCGGTGGAAATGTTAGATACGGTGAAAATAAGCGATAATAATAGAAAAGAGACCTAGATGATTATTAGAGTTTTTTCTCAATAACAGGAGTGCTTTTAAAATGTTAGAAATTGTGAAAACAATTAAGAAGTTAGATTTTTACCATTTTCTATAATATATATTGTAAACGTCAAAATCTAGTATGCCCAACAACCAAAAGAAAAAGCAGCCGGTCGGCTGCTCTCAGACCGTAGACATACAGTCCTTCTAGTTATCCACTA
>NZ_JAZTZI010000023.1:0-25384 GCF_045637405.1 Anaerovibrio sp. | reverse complement strand
GCGTTCACTATTTGTTTACAAATAGATTGCTTAAGGTGCTGTGACATTTGTCGCAGCACCTTTTTCATCTGTAGACGACGAATCTCAACAAAGCTGACTGTTGTATTGGTCATTTTATACTGACTCTGAAATGGCTATGCTAACCGACCCGTAGGTGGTTAAATTACGCCGACGCTAATAGCGGAATATTTGCCCTCACAAGGGTATATTTAAGTATATACCATCAGAAGCTACGTTGCAGTTTTTCCTAAACCGAAAAGCCCCAGCTTTTCGCCGGGGCCTTGGTTGTGAGTGACTTCCCTTTTAATTCCTATAACCCGAAAGTATCCTGTATTTCTCCTTCAAAATCAGAAATATCACCCAAAGCAGAATTTAATCCCTTAAAAATAATCTCTTTATTCAGATCTTCAGGAATAACGACTTTCTCTGTTCTAAAAGCAACCCACCACTGCCAGTTTTCTTTTGCTGGTTTACTATTTATAACTTGTCCAATTTTGTAGATAAGATTACGCTGATCCTCTGTCATATTTCTGGAACTAAAGCTCAATTTAATATCAACATCTTTACCAGTTCTATTCACTATTTCATAGAAATAATGGTTATCTGTATTCCATCCACTTGGGGCATCTTTCAAATCTGGTAAAATCTTAGACATCGTTGAAGTGGTAAATCTTGTACAAGTTCTGTTGCTTTTCTCAATTCTTTCTATTACATCATCATTTTTAATTGTCCACTCTCTAAGTATCTCAGCTATCTTCGATAAGCGTTCAACTTCTTGTGGACTTCTAACACTTAATATATCTTGATAAAATTCTTCCTGTAAATATGGAAGCATAATCCGTCTAATTTTGCAGCTCCATTCTCCCAAGAACTCTGCCATTGAAAGCCAATCGCCTTCATTGGCAATACTTACCCCTTCCAAATTGTGTGAAATCCATGAGCTTTTATAATCATCTGCTCTTTCCCAAATAAGATTTATATTAAGTTTATTTTCTATCTCATCTTTATGCTTGTATAAGATATCAAATGCTTTTTTATTATCCTCTGATACACGCTTGCTAAATACTAAATCTACTCTGGCTTTATCGTAATTTGCAACACAACAAATATTAAAGCCACTTATTCCAACAGAACATGAAACTACATTGGATGTACCTGGATTAACATATATAAATGCCTCTTGATTATTTTTTTCGCGAATTCCCGGTAAAGCTTTTTCCCAGAAAGAATATCTCAACTTTTTCCTACCAACATTTTCAGGCCTTTCCTTAATAAGCACTTCTTTTGGCAATGTTTGTGCATCCCATATTTCTCTTATTTTGTTCTCTAATTCTAAGGTTCTGGCATAGATTTTATTTTCATTCCAGTCATCGTTGCCAATAATATCTCTGGTAATCCTTAAATCTGCAAGGTCTTTTATTCCTTTTTTGCCAGCTTTTCCATTTATTTTGTCATAAAATTTACCATTACTGATGGATGTATTTAATTTAGAGTTAAGCAGCGTCATATTCCCAATTTCATAGATTGCCTGACTTCTAACTCTCTCAATATCATCTGTTTCTTCGACAACATCACCTTCTCTATCGTATGATGGAACATCGCTCCAGTTTTTTTCCCATTTTTGAGGCATTATATGTTCCAGGGTAAAACCATATTTAAGGCGTATAACATCTACATTAAGCTGTTGTCTTTGATATAATTCTACCCAAAATAACAATAATGTAGGAATTTTATTAGTTGTCATGCGCCTGAGTCCATCTACAAATCGCTGCTCAGTAATATAGGCACAGCTATCCATAACTTCCGAAGGTGTTTTTCGATTGTCTACCAGCTGTATACATTCCTTATTGTAGTTTTTGGTACTTCCTTTGCAGATTGCATTTAAAATGACATATTTTTCTATTCCAAAGAAATTATTTCTCAGCTCATCCTCTGTTATTATTCCTTTTTTAAAAGCATATAATTGCTTTAACAGATATGGATGAAAGGTTGATACTTCCAGTACATTACAAATATTAAATGTTCTTCCTATATAATCACTATATTCCAGTTCTTCCTCAACATCAGAAAAAAATTCTTCATATACCTCTGCATAATCATGAAGATCCATTAAAAATACTTCCATCTCCATAAGATTCATGTTTAGTATTTTGTTTCTATATTCCTGTGGCAGCTCTGACATTGTATTATCTGCCGCATTAAAGAAACCTTCTATAACTGCAAAAGCATGAAGGAACGTTTCAATTGTACTTCTCCTCATACGGCCATATTGATGTAGCGCTTCCCAATAAGCATATTTTTTCTCATCAGCTATAAAAGCATCCACCCAGGTATCTTCATATTCTTTAATGGCTCTATCATCCGCATTATTAGGGTCTTCTACTCTTAATAACTCAACATATTTCTGATAAAGCAGATTCTTAATGGTATCTGCACAAGAAAGCCTTACACCCGCTGAATTAACTGTATCAAATATTGCCTGTTCATTATCATTTACATCCAAATCAATATTTACCAAGAACTTAATCTTATCAACTGTAAGTAGTTCCCATAAATAATCAATGGTATCCTGATCCGTATCTTCCAGTTCATCTCTAAAATAAGCATACGCCTTGACAATATTACTGCATTCCTCATCCGCGCCTAATCCTGCATACCGTTCCCATCTGTCATCTTTATCCAAATTACCTGTTATTACGTTCTCAAATGCTTTTTTATCCAAATGGGAATGGTTTATTTTGACATGCAGCTTTTTCCTTATGCCCCCTTCCGGAACAAATAAAATGCTTTCCATTTGAACCTGGCATGTTTTTACATCAGACTCATCATAATTGAATCTGGCAGCGTTCTTTACAATATGATCATAGCAGGCTCTCAATAATATACTTAATGTTGTCAATCTCTGTTGTCCATCGATAACTGAGAATCTGGCAACACTTCCAGCAGCTGTCAGTTCATTTTTTAATATTATTGAACCCAGAAAATGATTCGTGGTCTTACTTGTAAGGTTGCCAAATAGCTCGCTCCAGTTTTCCTCATTCCATACATAGGCCCTCTGGAAGAAAGGAATGTCATAATAACTTGGTGTAGCTAAAAAATAAAACGATTTATCTTCTGCTTTCATATAGTTATTCCCCTTTTTTGGTGTTCATTATCGTATTTTGAATAAAAAAAATCTATAAGCTATATGGGATTTTTCTTACCCCCATTTCTTCATATCATATAATTTCAAGATGAAAATGTTTTTTCCTGCTGAAAAAGAAAAAGCCCTGAATTCAAGTATTTCAAGCAGCTTCTAGCTGTAAAAGGCTGAATGAGGGGAGCCATGTTTTGGGGCGAATTTCTTTTATTACCTTTAGATTTCTTATAAAATGTAATCAAACTTAAATATTTAATAGGAGGAAAAGCGTTATGATGATAAGCCCTGATATGTTTATAGAACAAATAAAAAATGCCACCTATATGGAACTTATAAAAGAAAGAAAACGCCTAATTCGTACTATTAGTAAATATGAAAAAGATGAGATATCTGAAGATCATTCCGGCCCCGAATGGTTAATAAGGCCTTCACCTGATGTACGATACCAGATGTATCTGGAATATCTTTCAGAATTATGTTCATTTATGTGTCAAAAATATAATGAAGAATATGTCCATGGGGAGCGTAAACTGAGTGAAGATGCTAAAGCACAAAAATAATCATACCAAAAACCGTGGACTTTATTGCAGCCTTCTTGCAGTAAAAAATCCACGGTTTCCTTTTTTATTCAACTGTAAACATTCAGCATTTAATCCATAAAGCCTGCGACTTTGCCGTTTTGGAGGTAAATGATGATATTACGGCCTGGGGCGTAGTATACAAACTGCTTTGTTTCAGTATCTCCCACCACGGCGCGGCCTACATGGTCAGGGGGACCGAAAAGTCTCCGTACCTTTTCCTCAGAGTCGCCTATATATACATTATTGGCCCGTTCTGCTTCCTCTGCCGCTTTTTGGGCAGCCTTGGCAGCCTCCTCCTGACGTTTGGCCTCAGCTTGGCGGGCCATCATTTTTTCATAATCAGCATTGACCCTTTCACGGTCACGACGGACATTATCCGACAGGTCCCCACAATAATCTTCACCGATCTCTTCAAAGCTGTCATGAGCAGTAGTAATACCGCCGTCACTTGCTTTACCATCTTTGTATTTCATCATTGCATAAGAATAAGTCAGCAATGTCTCACAGTCATCACAACGATCATCACCCAACCCATTTAAGGTGTCCATGGCATTTCCCCATTTTCCTGCCTTAAGATGCTCCACAGCAGTACTATGCCCGGATTGATGAATCTCAGCATGACGCTTTTCTTCCATTTTAGCCTTGTAACCCTGATAGCCAAAAAAGGCCAGTATCACAGCTACAACCACGCCTATTGAAATCAGAAATATTTTCTTTCCATGATCCTGCATTATCTACACTCCTTGTAATTTTTTGCACATAGCCTAGTGTAGCACCTACAAAGTCATCATGCAACTTTTGTACTAATAAAATATATTGTATACATTTTATTATATTTAATCTTACCTCACTGATTTTACGATATACGGTTAGATAGGATTAGGTGTTCTGTCTTTGTATTTAATTTTTCTTTTAAGGATGAAGGAGGAAGATGAACATGGATGTTAATATGATTTCTTCTTTGTCGCAGCAGACAGCAACGGTGAAGGCCAGCATCACGAAGAGCACCACCACCAATGAAGCGACAAATGAAACCACCACCACTGAGGCTTTTTCCCTGGATATTTCCACGGAAGCACAAAAAGCCTCCACTGCAATTGGTAAGCTCACACCTGAACAGGTTGATGCCTTACAGGAGGGTATTGACAGAAGCTATATGTTGATGATTCAGACCCTGACTGAGCAAAACGCCAAGTTGCAGGGCTACCTTGACCAGGGTCTTTTCAAATTTGACTTTGACGGTGTAGAAATCGGCCTGGACAAATTTGTACTGCCGGAAGTGGCAACCACCCCTGAGGAAGCTGCAAAAGCTGTCAGCGAGGGTGGCGAGTATTCCGTTGATGCGGTGGCAACCCGTATCATGGATATGGCAACCTCCATCGCAGGCAATGACCCAGAAAAATTAAAGATGATGCAGGAAGCTGTGGAAGAAGGATTCCGCCAGGCTGGAATCACCTGGAAGGAAGCCATCGGACAGGATGAAATGCCACAGATTACCAAGGATACCCATGATGAAATCACCAAGCGCTTTAACGAGCTCTTTGAAAAAATGGGCATCAATGTAAATCCTGCCGGCACAGAGGAATAACCCAATCAATCGAAAAGGATGCAGTCCCAAAAACTGCATCCTTTTTTTATGTCTGATTATTTAATTTCCAAAGCTGCGGTTACGAAATCGCGGAACAATGGATGTGGGTTGTTTGGACGGGACTTGAGCTCTGGGTGGAACTGGGAAGCCACGAACCAAGGATGATCCTTAACCTCAACGATTTCAACAAGGCTATCATCAGGGAGAGTACCGGCAATAACAAGACCAGCATCCTGAAGCTCCTGACGATATTTATTGTTGAACTCATAGCGATGACGATGACGCTCACTGATTTCCAGAGTGCCATAGGCAGCCTCAGTCTTGGTACCAGGCTGAACCTTGCAAGGATATGCGCCAAGGCGCATGGTGCCGCCCTTATCCTCCACATCAACCTGGGATTCCATAAGGTCAATTACAGGATGGGTGGTTTCCTGACAGAACTCGGAGCTGTGGGCATCGTTCATGCCACAAACGTGACGTGCAAACTCAATAACTGCACACTGCATGCCAAGGCACAGGCCCAAGAATGGCAGCTTCTTCTCACGGGCATACTGAATGGCCATAATCTTACCCTCTACGCCACGATCACCGAAGCCACCTGGTACGAGAATACCCTTGCAGCCGGCAAATACCTCGTCAAGGTCCGGATTCTTGGTGTTCTCCAGTGTCTCGGCATTTACCCAAGTAATCTTAACATCGGCCTCATTATAGATGCCTGCATGGTGGAGAGCCTCAGTAACGGATATATACGCATCAGGAAGCTCAACGTACTTACCAACCACAGCAATCTTAACGCGCCTCTTAGGGTTGTTGATTCTATGAACCATCTGCTCCCAGCTGTCCATATTAACCGGAACATAATCCATGTTCAGCTTTTCCATGGCAATGCGGTCAAGGCCCTCGGACTGCATCATAAGAGGCACTTCATAAATGGTGGAGGCAGTCATATTTTCAATAACAGCTTCCTTGTCCACGTCACAGAACATAGCCAGCTTTGCCTTCATATCATCAGTAAGAGGCTTCTCGGTACGGCATACCAGAATGTCCGGCTGGATACCGATGCTGCGAAGCTCCTTAACGCTGTGCTGGGTAGGCTTGGTCTTAAGCTCGCCGGCAGCGGAGATGTAAGGAACCAGGGTTACATGGATGTAAAGCACATCGTTCTTGCCTACTTCCTTCTTAACCTGACGGATAGCCTCCATGAATGGAAGGGACTCAATATCGCCGACAGTACCGCCGATTTCAGTGATAACAACGTCAGCATTGCTCTCAGCAGCCACATCATATACGCGTTGCTTAATTTCGTTAGTGATATGAGGAATAACCTGAACTGTCTTGCCAAGGTAATCACCACGACGCTCCTTATTAAGAACGTTCCAATAAACCTTACCAGCGGTAATATTGGAGCCCTTGGTCAAATTTATATCAATAAAACGCTCATAATGACCAAGATCAAGGTCAGTTTCAGCACCATCGTCAGTTACGAATACCTCACCATGCTGATAAGGGCTCATGGTACCAGGGTCAATATTAATATATGGGTCAAACTTCTGAATGGTAATGTTGTAACCGCGGTTCTTCAAAAGACGGCCCAGTGAAGCTGCGGTGATACCTTTACCAAGGGAAGAAACAACGCCGCCGGTGACAAAAATGTACTTTGCCATGTCTTAATCCTCCTATACACTAAATAATTACATATTTTCCTGAATGCTCTCGAATTTATGGGTATCGTTGGCCTTCTTCTTTTCAGAAGCAGCAGCTTCCTTGGATACGGTACGAACACTGCGGGAAGTCTTTTTCTTCTCTACAGGGTACCACTCAGTAAGGCCCCACATACCGTCATTTCTATAGGTGAAGCGGCTGTCCATGTTAATCTGGGTATAAATCTCAGAAATAGCCTCTGGCAGTGACTGAACAGGCTTCTTCTTTCTCTTTATAACCTCAAGAATCAGATCCTTGAAATACATTGGCTCATAAGCGGAGGAATCCACTACATTGCCAAGATCAGCATTGTGCTCTGCAAGAATATAAGCGGCAACTTCTACATCGGTACTCTTTAAATAATCCACGCTAAAGTCTCCTTAATTAGTATTATAGTATAAAAAATTGTTTCATTACATCTTTTCCGGAGCAGAAACTCCTAAAATTCCCAAAGCATGACGAATGGTGTGGGCCGTAACGGTTACCAACGCCAAACGGGCCTCAGCCAGCTTGTCATCAACGCCCAGGATACGGCACTGATTATAGAAGCTGTGGAACTTGCCTGCCAGCTCATAAGCATAACGGGCAATACGCTGTGGTGCATACTCTGACGCTGCACGCTCAATTTCCTCCTCGTACTCCTGGAGCTTGTTAATGATATCAATCTCAGTCTCATCCTTAAGGAGAGAAAGATCAACACCATCAGTAACCTTAAGACCCGTTTCCTCCGCCTGACGGAAAATGCTGCAAATACGGGCATGAGCATACTGAATATAATAAACAGGATTCTCATTGCTTCTGGATTTTGCCAAATCCAAGTCAAAGTCCAGCTGGCTGTCCATGGAGCGCATAATGAAGAAATAGCGGGCAGCATCAGTGCCAACCTCCTCAATAAGCTCTGCCAGAGTTACAGTCTGACCAGTACGCTTGCTAAGCTTAACCAGCTCGCCGCCACGGAGAAGGCGAACCATCTGGAGAAGCAATACATCCAGATCATCAGCATTAAATCCCAGAGCACTCATGGCCGCCTTGACACGGCAGATATAGCCATGATGGTCTGCGCCCCAAATATTTATCAGCTTACCGAAGCCACGTTCAAACTTATCCTTGTGATAAGCAATGTCTGCGGCCAAATAAGTAGGAATACCGTTATCGCGGATTACAACACGGTCCTTATCATCACCGTAATCGGTAGACTTCAGCCAAAGGGCACCGCCCTCCTCGTAAATCTTGCCGTTCTTCTGCAATACCTCAACAGCAGCCTTAACCTTGTCCGGATGAAGGGTACGCTCGCTGTACCATACATCAAATTCGCAATTGAAGGCCGCCAAATCTTCCTTCAGGGCAGCCAGCTTTTCCGTCAGGGCCAGCTCCTTGAAAATATTCAGACGCTCCTCACTGGACATATTAAGGTACTTGTCGCCGTCCTTCTTGATGATGCGCTGGGCAGTATCGATAATATCAGCACCATGGTAGCCATTCTCCGGGAAGGTATCCTCAGTTGCCTTGCCCAAAAGCTCAAGATAGCGATGATCAACGGAAAGGGCCAGATTGTTAATCTGGTTACCCGCATCATTAATGTAATACTCGGAAGTTACAGGATACCCCGCAGCTCTCATTACATTAACCAGAGCACTGCCTGCTGCAGCACCACGGCCATGGCCAACATGAAGTGGTCCGGTAGGATTGGCACTTACATATTCCACCTGAACTGGCTTCATATCCTTCTTTGGAAGCTGACCGAAGCTCTCGCCACGATCCATGATTGCCTTAAGGCCATCATACAGGACATTAGCCTTCAGAAAGAAATTAATAAAGCCTGGGCCGGCTATCTCAACACGCTCCAGCCAATCGCCCTTAATACGGCCAGTGACCTCTTCTGCAATCTTTCTTGGATTCATACGAAATGCCTTGGCAGACTGCATTGCGAAGTTAGTGGCAAAATCACCCATTTCCTTCTTTGGCGGAACCTCGAGAATAATATTTGGCAACTGCGCCTCAGGAAAAACTCCATCGGCAATGGCAGTCTTGGCAGCCTCCTCAATAGCAGCCAATAACGTATCCTTAATATCCAAATTCATAGCCTCCCAAACTTTTTAATATATACCTTATATATTGATATCTATCTCCCAGCATTGCTGATCTTTATATGAAGCTCATACTCACCCACAGGTGATCCATTAACGGCCAAATCGTAAAAAAGATCAATTTCACCCCGGCCCTCAACTTCATTCATATTGATTTCCAGCTGTCTGGTATTTATTTCCAGCTCCATAGGCCCATAAGGAGTATGATAGCTGGTTCGGGTCATTTCCCCATGTAAAAAAATCATTTCCGTATCCACGGCACCCCGGCGGAAAATTGTCAGCTTCCCCCCATCTGTTTTGATGGTAGTGGCAATAACATTTTCCTCGTCTATGTCACTGTCATCATATTTTACATAATGCTTATTATTACGGAAATAATACTGGCCCTCAGCCAAATGGGCAACCTTTTCACGCTTGCCCGTCAGGTCCTTCTGAAAGCCGGAAGTAACCACTTTAACCTTGTTCATAATGGTCCTTTTCTTACTCATTTTTATAGAACATTCATTTGGTTCTGTATTTAAACAAAACTGTGTATAGTATAACCCAAAAATAGATTATTGCCAACAAAATAATTAATAAAAATTGAAAAGGGACTGCCGAGGCAATCCCTTAAATCTCATTATTCGATAAAGCTACTGCTGAACTGCAATATCAATCTCCACCTGATGACCGCTGACATCCATAACAACGCACAGATACTGCTCGTTGCTGATCTTAATCTGGAAGTCGGACCCCACAGTAAGTGACGGGGTAGAAATATCCACCTCCAGCCCAAGAGCTGTGAGATTGGTGGCTGCATTGGCAGTCAGCATATTGGACATCTCAGAAATAGCACTCTGAGCCATCTCATCAAATGACTCCACCGGCATCCCCATCATCATGGTGGATGCAATGAATTTTGCGGTGTCTTCACTCATATTATAAACGACGTTTCCCCTTATCTCCTTGGTAAAACCAACGATAACAGCTACGCCCTGACTTACAGCATTTTGATTATTTACAGTCATACCTGTACGCTGTGGAGTTGGAAAACCCATCTGGGGAAGTACAGTCGTAAATGCGTCAATAAACGGATTAACCAGTTTTACATCCATAAGTTATACTCCCCTCGCAAACCCTACATTCATGAATACATCCCCGTAAGATGTCTTGGCTACTACATTAAAAGAAATTAGCTCAGGATTGGACAGAATTATATCTGAACCAATAACTGTACCCGGAGGCGTAATACGCATTTCCTTGTCCTTAAACACATCATTAATCCGGGAAACAGCCCGACCAGTAATAATATTACCTGCCTCCTCTATGGCAGCCTCTGCCTCATCAGCAGACAAATCATCCTGTGGATCCATTCCAAGCATAGCCTTGCTGAGACTATACATGGTCTCAGAATCCATATAAAGCGCAACACGACCCTTAGGCTCGCCAACGATACCAATTACCGCTGCCACGCCGTCAACACGAAGGACAGACTCTTCATTTTGGGCAATCTCAATTTCACTCTGGATACCAAAAATAGACACCAGACTCTGCTGGAGCACCTTTGCAAAGGTAGTCACATAGGACTCCCTGTAAACAGCTACTGCACCAACATTTTCATTACACATAATCATCAACGTATCAATAAGCTCATTTGTGCTGACAGGCTTCTGCAAGAAGGAGCCAATACCAGCCATACGGCCCTGCATAATCAGCTTGGCATCCTTCATGGCACTAATCATAACGATCTTTGCCTTTGGATCTATCGCATGAATACGGCGGGTGCACTCGATACCATCTGCATCCGGCAAATTCATGTCCATGGTTACAACATCCGGTTTAGTCTTAGCATAAAGAGCCACTGCCTCAGCAGAATTCTCAGCCATTGCGCAAACTTCAAAATTAGTCTTGGCCAGCATGGAGCTCACCATCATACGGCTAATTCTCGAATCATCAACCACCATAACCTTGACTTTTTCCACAAACAATCACCTGCGCTTTTCGTGTATTTTTCTCTCACTATAAATATTCGCCAAAAAAGTGAAAATCCTTCTAAAAATACGAAAAAACTATATGCGTTTTTTCTAGTATACAAAAATTGGTAGAGCAATTCAAGGAAAAACGTCCCAGTTGCCCTATTCTTTGAAGGGTTACTAACTAATAGAATTCTTTAAAAATAGAAAAAATCCTTCTTAATTTTGATTTTTATTTAACAAGATTTGATTTCTCATTTGCCAACAATCCATTCTTCTTTGTATAATGTTTAAGTATTATGCTTTGATATAGGAGGAATAACATTTGGATAATATATTAATTATTTCGGCCTTTGTTATTTATTTGGGCCTGATGATGTTTATCGGACTGTATTATTATAGGAAGACAAACAACATGGACGATTACATCATTGGCAACAGAAAGCTGGGGGCCTGGGTTACCTCCCTCAGTGCTGAGGCCTCTGATATGAGTGGCTGGATGCTGATGGGACTTCCAGGGGCTGCTTATCTGGCCGGGCTGAACGCTGGCTGGATTGCGGTGGGACTTGCCTTGGGCACCTATGCCAACTGGAAATTTATTGCGGCAAGACTTAGAAAATTTACGGAAATCGCCAACAATTCCCTTACCCTGCCGGATTTTCTCCAGAACCGTTACAATGATAACAGCAACATTTTGCGGGTTGCCCCGGCTATTTTTATCATTATTTTCTTCGTAATTTATACCTCCTCCGGCTTTGTCAGCGGTGGCAAGCTGTTCAGCACCCTCTTTGGACTGGACTATACCACAGCTGTTCTTTTGGGAGCCTTTGTAGTGGTATTCTATACCCTTACCGGTGGTTTTATGGCTGTATGCTGGACTGATTTCATCCAGGGCGTCATGATGTTCTTTGCCATTATTATGGTGCCAGCCGTGGCTGTTTATGCCCTTGGTGGTGTTTCTAATACTGCTGCCGCAGTGGAAATTATGAACCCGACCTTCTTTAATCCCTTCTTGGGACCTGATGGCTCCACCATTTCCGCCATTGAGTTTATTTCCCTTATGGGCTGGGGACTGGGATATTTTGGTCAGCCTCATATTTTAATTCGCTTCATGGCCATCAAATCCTCCAAGGAACTGAGCCATGCCATGCACATTGCCATGGTATGGGTTGCCATTTCCCTGGCTGCGGCTGTTGCCGTAGGTATCGTTGGCAGTGTTTACCTCACTGAAACCCTCACCGGGCCAAAGGTGGAAACCGTTTTTTTGGTAATGACCGAAGAGCTGTTTACTCCATTTGTGGGTGGTCTTATCATGTCCGCCGTATTGGCTGCAATAATGAGTACCGCATCAGCCCAGCTGCTGGTGGCTGCTTCTGCTTTCTCCCAGGATTTTTACCGCTCTGTTTTCCGAAAGGATGCTGGGCAAAATGAGCTTATCTGGGTAAGCCGCACCGCAGTGCTGGTTATTTCCGCTATGGCCATCGGTTTGGCCATGAATCCTAACAACTTTATTCTGGATATGGTTTCCTACGCTTGGGCCGGCTTTGGTGCAGCCTTTGGCCCTGCCCTTATTATGTCCCTGTTCTGGAGAAGAGCCACCAGAAACGGTGCTCTGGCAGGTATTGTAGTGGGAGGACTTACAGTGCTTATTTGGAAGCAGTTCGCTTTCTTTGGGCTTTATGAGATCATTCCAGGCTTCCTGTTCTCCCTGCTGGCAATTTATGTTGTGAGCCTGCTGGACAAGGAACCGGAGAAAGAAATTACAGATATGTTTGATTCCGTACAGCATTCGGAAATCTAATATGATATGATGGCTGACACTTAGGTACTTCCCTTTTGTGCCAGCCTTTTTTATTTCCCATAAATTTTGAAAATTTTTCTCATTTAGGTATTGAAAATCATTTTCAATTGTGTTATATTATATTCAAGCTTTGAAAAAAGCGTAACTCTCCTAAATATAATACACACACACTAGAAAAGGGATTCCCAGAGGACAGGGAATCCCTTTTCTAGTTCGTAAAACAATGCAAAAGCAAAAAACGGGCACAAACTGTTGTCTTTCGCTCAGTTCTGCACTTTAAGTATAGTTACTGCCTGCTAACCACAAAGTGCCGGGACAACCGTCTGTCACACGTCACACGTCGCTAAAGTTTTTCTTGTCCTAAACAATAGCGAAAAAAATCATAACTCGCGTCGCCTTTACAAGACCATCTTTGCGTCGCTCAAACAAATGATTTTTTCCACTAAAGCAGAAGAACGACAAGAAAAGACTTCTTAACGCTCCGTGGACTATTGTTCCATACAATTATCCCGGCACTTTTTAAATGTAGTATATATCCAATATCAATATAAAGGCAGGTACTGATTGGCTTGAGCATTAAGTTATGGGGCGTAAAAAAGCATTTTTTGCTAACCTGCACAGCAAGAAAACATCGTTGTTTGAGCGAAGCGAGTTCGATTTTTCTTGCTGCTAATTACGTAGTAAAAAATGCTTTTAGCACCATAACTGGGCGAAAGCCAACAGTTCCTGCCTTTTTATGTAAATTAATCCTGTTCGTCCTTAGGGCGGCCGCGGCCTATGAGATATAGCGGCCTATTTTTAACTTCCTCATAAATGCGGGAAATATATTCTCCCATGATACCCAACACTGTGAGCTGCACACCACCAAAAAACAGTATACAGGCCGTTATGGTAGCCCAACCAGCCACCGCATCATTGAACACAAACTTTGATACCAGCACATGCAAAAACAGTATAACACTCAAAAAGCCACAGCCAAAGCCGATATACAGCCCCATTCTAAGTGGCAGGGTGGAAAAGGCCATTACTCCATCCACTGCCAGATGAAGCATCTTCCGCGGAGAAAATTTAGAAACCCCAGCGAACCTCTTTGGTGCCACAAACTCAATATAGGTCTGCTTAAAGCCCATGGAACCTATCATACCACGAATAAAACGGGCATGCTCACGATACCGGCGGAAGGCCTTTACCACCTTCTGATCCATCAGGCGGAAATCAGCTCCGCCTTCCTGAATATGAACGGTGGACAAGGTATTTAAAATCTTGTAATAATAGGCGGAGGTAATCTTTTTAAAGACTGAAACCCCTTCCGTACTCTTGCGGATGGTATGAACCACCTCATAGCCTTCCTCCCATTTGGCAATAAGGGTAGGAATCAGCTCCGGCGGATGCTGCATATCTCCGTCCATCATTATTACCGCAGCCCCGTCCGCATGGTCAAGACCACAGGTGAGAGCCAGCTGATGTCCGGAATTTTTTGCAAGAAAAATAGACTGAACCCGGGAATCTTTATTCTCCAGATCCCGCAGTATTTCACGGCTGCGGTCCTTTGAGCCGTCATCTACAAAATCCAGCTCAAATTCATAATCAAGCTTATCAAATACATCCACAATGGACTTATAAAAATGCTCTATATTTTCTTCTTCATTGTATACAGGAACAACAACTGATATAATCTTCATGATAATCTCTTTTCTCAATTCTTTATTCTATGCAAAATACTATAATATTATACGCGTTGGGGAATTATTTCTCAATACTAAATTCCAAAGGGGAACATAATGAATTTAATAGAAAAAACTAAGCATCACTTTTTAACGAAGGAATTCTTTCTGTTTTTGGTCATTGGCTGTATCAACACCTTTAACTGTACCTTTATGGCCTGGCTCTGCTCCTTCGTTATCGCAGATGCCAATCTCACCTTCAACATTGGTTACATTTTGGCAAATCTCTGCGCCTGCTGGATGAACAGCCGCTTTGTATTTCATGATACATTGTCTGTGAGCCGCTTCATAAAATTCTTTATATCATATATTCCAAACTATATCATTCAAAATATTATTGTTATTATATTCTACAACTGGCTGGGTTATCCTCCAATAGTCAGCTATCTGATTGCAGCTGTTTTAGGTATTCCAGTAACATTTCTTTTGGTAAAGCTATTCGCCTTCGGGAGAAAGTAAAAATAATATTTTCCATGGATAATAAAACTGCAAAGGGATTCCCGAAGATATAGGGAATCCCTTTTATAGTGCAAAATATTATTTTAAAACCGCTTGGGACGGGTTGCTTTGGGCTTGCCTAAAATCTCCGCCCAGATAACTGCCCGGGCCATGCCGCTCATAGGCTTTTTCCTATGCTCAGTGGTATATGAAGGGTCCTGGGACGGTTCCTCATGCTTTTCCTCATAATCATCCGTATGACGGGTCAGATACTCCTGATAGGGATTATGAACCTGTGCATATTCTTCTGGATGATGAGGCCTATGCTGAGGAGGTGGTGGCTCCTGTGGGCGCCCTATATCCGGCGGTGTCCAGTCCTTTGGAATAGGCTGAGCGGTGGGCTTCTTCTTGTCCAGCACGTTGCCCAGTATGACCATCAAAGCAAATACCACTATTGGAATAACATAATCCATAGCTTTTCACCTGCTTTACTATGAAATCTTAGTGAATCGAATCTAAAAGATGAAGATGAACTTTAGATTTCGTGTAAGGGCTGATGAAAGCCCGTATGCTTTCATCTTGCTTACTTAATAGGCGGTGGAGTAAGAGGGCTGTCATCGGCACTGCGGCTGATGCTGTCCCGCATATCAGTATCGGCTTTAATATTGTTGAGATTATAATAATCCATTACCCCTAAATTACCATTCTTCAGGGCCTCAGCCATAGCATGTGGCACCTCGGCCTGAGCCTCAACTACCTTAGCCTCCATCTCCTGAGTATATGCCTTCATCTCCTGCTCCTTGGCAACAGCCATAGCACGGCGTTCCTCAGCCTTGGCCTGGGCAATGCGCTTGTCGGCCTCAGCCTGATCTGTTAAGAGCTCCGCACCGATGTTTCTGCCAACATCAACATCAGCAATATCAATGGAGAGAATTTCAAAGGCTGTACCTGCATCCAGGCCCTTGCCAAGCACGGTCTTGGAAATATCATCAGGGTTAGCCAGCACATCGGTGTGGCTTACAGAGGAACCTACAGTGGTAACAATACCCTCACCTACACGGGCGATAATCGTTGGCTCGCCGGCACCACCCACCAGACGGTCAATATTGGCTCTTACGGTTACACGGGCCTTGATTCTAAGCTCGATACCATTCTTGGCCACAGCGGAAACCACAGGAGTTTCAATCACCTTTGGGTTAACGCTCATCTGTACAGCTTCCAGTACGTCACGACCAGCCAGATCAATGGCAGCGGACCGCTCAAATGGAAGGGGTATCTGGGCCCGATGAGCAGCGATAAGGGCATCTACTACCTTATCCACGTTACCACCAGCCAGGAAGTGGGCCTCCAGCTGGTTAACCTCCACGCTAAGTCCAGCTTTGTTGGCCTTGATGAGCGGATATACGATGCGGGAAGGTATAACCTGACGCAATCTCATCCCCACCAAAGTAAAGATACCCACCGGCACATTGGCGGCCTTGGCGGCAATCCACAACCGCAAAGGTACAAAATGTAAAAATACAAAGAGGAATACTATTCCCAAAAAAATCCACACTCCGCTGAGATCCAGCAGAAAATCCAATAATTCATCCATTTTATACACCCTTTCAGAATAATATTATCTTACAACCACACGGTTGCCATTAACAGAAATGACCCTGACCTCTTGTCCCTTGGGGATATAATCTCCCTCAGAGACCACGTCAATCGGCTCGCCGTTGATGATGACTGTACCGGCGGGTCTAAGCTCCCGGGACACAATGCCCTTGCAGCCCAAGAGTTCCGTCTGCTCCACGGCACTGACGTACCCTTTTTCCGTTGAGGTCTGGTCCTTCAGCACAAAGCTGTGCCATAAGTCACTCCAAAAGGACATTTTGCATCCTCCTTTTTCCTATGCTCAGAGCTATCGCAGATACGTACCTCTTGTGTAAAAAGCTTAATAAGTATAGTGGATAGGACAAGAATATGGTGAATTGAACATTTAGTTCCAGCGCGTTAAGAAACTTTTTATTGCTCTATATATCTTTATTTATAAAAATGTACCCACCCACAGTACCTCGTATTATAATACTCACTTCTGATTATTAGCTGAAAGGTTGGCACAGATGCCCTCTTCCCTTAGCTTTTTTTTGATACGGTCCAGAGAATCCTGATCCGGCACCTCAATCGTATGGAGGTGTACGCCTTGGGTCACACTGGAAAGAGGCATTCCGTCACACTCCTTCATGCGGTTGTCAAAGACCTCCACATCATGGCGGTTTCTAAGCATCAGATCAGCTCTTATTTCACCGTAAAGGGGATGCTCAACAATTACATCCCGGACATAGCCACCATTATCCACGATGATTTCCAGCTCACGGCGCATCATATCCGCACCGTGCTTGCAGGCAATTATCCCCACAATGCCGTGAGCCTCCTCATCCTCTGGCAGCACATAGCCCCTTGGAGTAGCATATACAGTAACACCACCGGCTCTAATTACGCTTATATCCCCCACTATAATCTGGCGGCTTACATTAAATTTTTTTGAAAGATATCCTCCCGTAAGAGGACACTTGGCTTTTTTTAGGGCTTCCAGCAACAGGGCCCGACGTTCCTGAGTGTCCATAAAAACTCCCCCTCCTTCCTTCATTGTATTAGAGCTATAGAAAAAAAGCAAATTAACAAACAAAAAAGACTACTAAAAACTAGTAGTCTCAAATTCCAAATGGTGGGCGCTAACGGGATCGAACCGCTGACATTCTGCTTGTAAGGCAGACGCTCTCCCAGCTGAGCTAAGCGCCCGTATAAAAGGGGATTGAAAATCCCCTCTGTTTTTAAATGGTGACGCGTACGGGATTCGAACCCGTGAAGCCGCCGTGAAAGGGCGGTGTCTTAACCACTTGACCAACGCGCCATTGGCTCCTCGAGCAGGACTCGAACCTGCGACATACGGATTAACAGTCCGTCGTTCTACCGGCTGAACTATCGAGGAATCATTTGTGTCGGTGATGTCGACAAGTGATATAATACTGCATTTCAAAATAAAATGCAAGCATTTTTTGAAAAAAATTAGTAATTTTTATCGAGGCAGCAATTCTTGTACTTCTTTCCACTGCCACAAGGGCATGGATCGTTGCGTCCAATCTTCTTTCCTACCCTTACCACGGACTGACGAGGCATATTAGCCAGCTCATCCTCAGTATGGCCCTTTAATACCCATTTAGGGAGGGTATTGTTGTAGCGACCAATAAGACCGTACAGCTCCTGGGTCTCCTCCATCTTAGGCAATACCAGCTTCTGATCCTTCAAGAAGCCCACGATTTCCTTCATTCCATAGCCATTCTGAATAATGATATTAATGGAACGGACAGCCTCTGCGGCCTGCAGAACGTCCAGATTGCACTTGTTCATCAGGAACTGGGCCAGTGCCCTGTAGGCACCAGTTGACTCCACATAGGATTCCTGGCCAGCATCCCACACTTTATCGTATGGCAGATCGGCATAATCAATGGAGGTATTCTTCATCTGCTCTGCCTGGAGGGCATCCACATTCATGAGCTCAGAATACATCAGTTCATGCTTGCCGGCCTGAATATTGTCATACCAGCAGCCGCCGTTAAGGATGATGCCGATAAAATCAGCAAATTCCAGTTCATCGTCAATATATTCACTGACCTTTGCATAGAGCTGGTCATAATCCATTACACCATAATAGAATACAAGACCGGAGGCCAGACGGATAACTTCAGTATTCAGTGCAGTAGCCTGCTGGAAGGCAGCATTGTTAATCTTGCTGTATTCCTTCTGAATTTCCTTTGGCATATACCAAACCAGCTTACCATCAGAAAGGCCGCAATACATGATACCAATACCACGGAGATAGTCCAGACGGCCATCGTCGAGCTGCAAATCACCAGCCAAGCCCTTGTGCTTGCATGCGTAGTCGAAAATATCCTTCTGATCCTCAAAGGCACTGACAAACCAGCGCTGGGCAAATTTAACAACCTCCGGCAGCACTGCCTCCACCATCTCGGCCTTTTTGACACGATTAATATTAGTGGCAACAGGAAGATTCAGATTGTACTGTATATCCTCCAGCTCTGTCTTTGTAAGGGCATTAAGCGCCTCCTCCAAAGTGAGCTTTTCCGGCAGCTTGTGACGGCGAAGGCTCTTCATGCGCTCTGCCTTTTGCTCTGCGATTACTTTATTAAACTGTTCATCAGAAAAAGTAAATTCCAAATCACTCAACCTCACATATTTCCATATTCAATATATTGTCAAAATACTATTTTCCCATCAGCCAAAGAATTTCTTTATGCCCTTCAAGATACCGGAAGCCGCCTTTTTGATACCAGCATCAGAATTCAGCAGGCGTTCCTCCTTCTCGTTGGAAATAAAGGCTGTTTCCAAAAGAATTGCCGGCATGTTGGTATGTCTCACAACATAGAAATTACAGCTCTTAACGCCTCTATGGCCTGTAGACAGGGCAGATACCACCCCATCAGAAACATACTGGGCCAAACGAACAGAAGCCTTGGTACCCTTTCCGTAGTAATATCCCGTGGTACCGCTTGGGCTGCTGCTGGTAAAGGAATCCATGTGAATAGAAATAAAGATATCCGAATCATTTCTATTTCCTATATCACAACGGGCCTGAAGCTCCTCAATATCCGTTGCATTAGCCTTCTTTGGGGACACCTCAGTATCCTTGTTGCGGGTCATAATAACCTCAGCCCCTTCTGCAGTCAGAATACGCTGCAGCTCCAAGGCTATACGAAGGGTTACACTTTTCTCTGTAACACCTGTTGGACCAATGGCCCCCACATCGCTGCCACCATGACCGGCATCTATGGTAATCTTTTTCCCCTTAATGCCAGGAGTAAATTCAGGCTCAACCACCGGGGTAACCTCTTCCTTCTTATCGGAATCCCCCTCAGAATTGGTGACAGGGGTGCTGGTCTGTTCATCAGTGGATGGCTGTGGCTTTTCAGTATTACCCGAGCTGGAGCCGTTCTTGCCAAAATCTATGGCTGCTCCCCCGGAGCCCTTACCCACATTACCGAAATCCAAAACCAGACGATGACCAGTATTGCCACCGGCTAATGTGAAAAAATTACGGTTACTTTCATTCATGGTGCTTTCAATAACTACACGCACCGTATTCGGGTCAAACTGAGCCAGACGTACTGATTTGGCAAACTGGCTACCTATATTGATTGTCTTTTTTGCCTCAGGACTTATCCAGGCCCCATGAATATCCACAACAACCCGTGATGGATTACTTAAAACACTGGTTTTTATAGCAACATCCTTGGTGGTATCCAATACGATACGGGCCTTATCCTTATCAGAGCTCACCCGTACAGAGGTAATCTCCGCCATATTTGCCATGCGCTGGGCAAAGGTAGCTGCCTGAGCCTGGGTGGACCAAAACATAAGAAAACCAGCCAAAAGCAGCATTATACCCGCAAAATGCAAATAAATGGCCTTAGCTTTAAGAAAGTACATAATATATATTCCCCCAAAACGGGCTTTAAAACCCATAGAACTAGCTTTAAAAATTCATTTTCTACCAAATTATATAAAGAATAAATTTCTAAGTAAGAATTCTATCATATAATTCTGAAAAATTAAAGCATGTTCTTGAGGAAGGCCTGGGTTCGCTCTTCCTGTGGATGATCGATAACCTGCTGGGCCGGACCCTGTTCCACAATAACCCCATCAGCCATGAATACCACCTGGTTGGCTGCCTCTCTGGCAAAGGCCATTTCATGGGTAACCACCAGCATGGTCATGTGCTCCGCTGCCAGCTCCCGCATGGTCTTCAACACCTCGCCGGTAAGCTCCGGGTCCAAGGCAGATGTGGGCTCATCAAAGAGCATAATGTCAGGCTTCATGCAAAGGGCTCTGGCAATGGCCACCCGCTGCTGCTGACCGCCGGAAAGACGGGAAGGATAATTGTCCCTTTTCTCAAAAAGACCTACTTTACGCAACAGCTCCTCCGCCTCGGGGATTACCTCTTCCTTCTTACGCTTCTGCACCTGAACCGGTGCCTCCAGCAAATTCTGCATCACAGTCATGTGCGGGAAAAGATTAAACTGCTGAAACACCATGCCGGTGCAGGACAAAATATCCCTGGCTTCCTTTTCCGAAACGTATTCTGCCACATTTTCACTATTATTCCGGGCCAAAGCACGTCCCTTAATTTCTATTATCCCGGAATCGATTATTTCCAAACGGTTAATACAACGAAGCAGGGTACTTTTGCCGGAGCCGGATGGGCCAATAATTGCCTTGGTTTCACCCTTTTTCAGATCCAGGTCAATGCCCCGCAAAACCTCAAGCTCATCGAATTTTTTATGAATCTGCGTCAAACGCAGCATTACTTTATCATTGGTCATATTTTCCATAATATGCCTCCAGCTTCTTGAAGCCCCATGTAAGTACGGCTGTCATAATTAAGTAGAAAACGGCTGCCACCACAAATGGTGTCATATCAAACTCACGCTGTACGATGGTACGGGCCACTCTCAGCAGGTCATTCATGGCAAGTATATAAATAAGGGAGGTATCCTTTACAAGATTTATAGTCTCATTACTTACCGGTGGCAAAACGTAACGAATCATCTGAGGTATAATAATGCGGCGCATGGTCTGCTTGTGGGTCATGCCAAGGGTCTTGGCCGCCTCATACTGACCACGGGAAATTGACTGAATGCCCGCACGGAAAATCTCAGCAAAATATGCAGCATAATTTAAGGTAAATGCCAACAGGGCCGCCACCAGATCTGGCAGCATAATACCTACCATTGGCAGGGCAAAGTAAACGAAGAGCAGCTGCAGCATCAAAGGCGTGCCACGCATAAGCCAGATGTAAAATTCCATAAAACGGCTTACCAGCTTCAGTGAGGACAGACGGCCGAAGGCCGCCAGAAGGCCCAGCGGCAATGAAAAAATCAACGTAATAAAGAATATCTGCAATGTGACCTGGGTGCCCTCCAGCATCAGGACAACAGTATGCAACAAATTATCCATAATTAATTTGAAACCCCTTTAAATCATTTTATTAATTTTGTGCTTTACCGTAGGAAAGCATTAAGCCTATATATTTTACATCAAAATGGAGCAAATGAAAAGTAAAAAGAACTGCTGCAAAAATGCAACAGTTCATAAAATAACTGAGCTGAGGTGCAGTTATCTTTCGCGACGGTCCCGGTTCTAAAACTTTTTCTTGCACTTATATAGTGTAAAAAATCATAACTCGCTTCGCTCAAACAAATGATTTTTTCCACTAATATTAAGGTATGCAACAAAAAATTTCTTAACGAACCGTGCCCTAATTGCTCAATCTAACTGCACCTCAACTCATCCCCTTTTACTTTTTGAGGGTGATATCCTTTGCAAACCACTTCTCGGAAATTTTTGCAACAGTGCCATCCTTGATCATTTCGTCAAATACCTTCTGTACCTTGTCACGGAGAGCCTGATCCTCCTTGCGGAATGCAAAGCCGAACTGGCTTACATCACCGATTACAGTGTCGATGGCAGTAATCTTTTCAGGGTGCTTGCTGATGTAGTAGCGGCCAATAATCTCATCACCAACAACTGCATCAATACGGCCATTTTCCAGATCCATAAATGCATTGATGAAATCAGGATAATACTTTACTTCCTTCATGGAAGCCTTCAGATCCTTTTTGCCCTCGAAATATTCCTCAGAGGTGCCACCACTCTGGGTACCAATTACCTTACCTGCAAGATCAGCCTCGGAGGAGATTTTAACACCTTTGTTGGAAGCAACAAACACAATCTGGCGGTTATTCATGTAAGGATCGGAGAACAGCATATTTTCCTTACGCTTCTCGGTAATATCCAGACCATTCCAGAGAACATCCACACGTCCACTCTTCAGTTCAGCCTCCTTGGAGTTCCAGTCGATAGCCTTAAACTCCACCTCACAGCCCAGACGCTTGGAGGCCTCCTTGGCCAAATCAATGTCAAAGCCTACGATTTCATTCTTTTCATCCTTGAAGCCCATAGGTGGGAAATTGTCATCCAGACCTACCACAATTTTCTGTGCAGCATCCTTCTTAGCTGTATCATTACCACAGCCAGCCAGGGCTACCACAGCCAAAACCAGCATCATACAAATAGCCAAAATCTTCTTCATAAAACAATACACTCCTTTTTGAATAAGTTATTGCAATTTCAATACGCATATTATACTTTAGTTCGTTAATGTATTGCAAGAGAAAAATGATAAAATATTAAAATTTACTTTTTACCTATCAGACTTTTGTCCTTTTCTCTATTTTTTCGCATATTTTTTCACTCAATGGTAGGATTTTTACTATATCATATAGAATGTTACAATGGTAAATAGTAAATTGGAGGGGCTATGTATGAAAGAATTAACAATAGATGAGTTAGAACCGGGAATGGAGCTTGCTCGTACAATACTCAACGACGATATGGTGGTGGTACTGTCAGAAAATACCTTGCTGACCAAGGCCCACATCACCAGACTGGAATTTCTTAATGTTCCTTATGTATATGTTAAGGATGAATATGAACTTAGTCCAAACTACCAGAATGTCATGGCCATGTTTAACCGCAGCAATGCGTTTGCGGCCCAATACCGGGAGGTAGTACATGAGGTAAATGACATTTTTACATCCACTCTGAAGGATGACAAGGTTCCTGCTGAAAAAACAAAGGAACTGGTTAAAGAAGACCTTATGCCAATGTCCAAGCAAAGTGGTGCCATCGACTATCTCTATGAGCTTAACCACATGGCTGACGATGTATATAACCACTCCATCCGTGTTTCCATTTTGGCTGGTGTAATCGGCAAATGGCTTCTTATGCCATCCAGACAGGTCACTGACCTGATTACTGCCGGTTTTCTCCATGATATTGGAAAGGTTCATTTCCCTGAACGGTTGCAGAACCGTCAGGTGGAAACATTAAAGGGTGAAGATTTTGAAACATATCTTCAGCATACCTACGATGGCTACAAAATTCTGGCCACCAGTCCGGAGCTTTCCGAAGGTGTAAAGCTGGCTGCCCTGCAGCATCACGAAGCATTGGACGGCAGTGGTATTCCTGATGGTCTTAGCGGGGACAAGATTCATCAATTCTCCCGTATTATTGCCATTGCAGATCTTTATGATAACATCACCACAGAACGTGAGGGCTTTGTTCGACAGACTCCGTTTGCGGCCATTGCCAAAATTACTGAGCTGATGTACAGCAAGCTGGATCCAGAAATCTGTGTTGTAATCCTCAAGAGAATCAAGGATGCCTTCCTGGGCTCCACTGTAGTTCTCAACAATGGTCTCACCGGTACCATCCTTCGCTATCCTGATGACCTTGCTATTCATCCGCTCATTAAGATTGACCAGGATAATATCATTGACTTGAATGAGCATCGTGGTATTAAGATAGTAGAATACAACGCAAAATAACGACTATCAAAAAATCCTGTTGCAATCGCAACAGGATTTTTATTGTCTCAAATTCAAGCAAAAGCCTTCAACATATGTACCTTCTCACTGTATTTTACTCGTACCTTAGGGCTTCAATAGGGTCCAGCTTGGCTGCCTTTCTGGCAGGATAAATGCCAAAGAACAGGCCGATGCCCACAGAGAAGCTGAAGGACACAAACACAGGCAAAGGTGTAATAACCGTGGTAAAATTGCCAAACTTCCCCACCAGCATGGAGAGGCCACATCCCAGACCAATGCCTATAATACCACCAATAACACCGATAACCACCGATTCTATCAGAAATTGCATCATAATGTTCTGGAAGGTGGCACCCAGTGCTTTGCGGATACCTATCTCACGGGTACGCTCTGTAACCGACACCATCATTATGTTCATAATGCCGATACCACCTACCACCAGAGAAATGCCGGCGATACTACCCAAAAGTATGGTGAGCATAGTGGTGGTCTGGCTCATGGTTTCCATCAGACTGGTCATATTTCGGACATTAAAGTCGTCCTCCTTGCCACCGATTATCTTGTGACGCTGACGCAGCAGCACCTCAATATCCTCCTGAACCTGATCCATCTTATTGGCATCGGATACCTGAATATTCACAGAGGACACATAATCCATGGCCATCAGGCGTTCCATAGCTGTGGTGAGTGGCACGATGACCACATCATCCTGATCCTGTCCCATAGAGGACTGTCCCTTGCTTTCCAAAACGCCAATAACCTTAAAAGGCTGATTATTTACGCGGATATTATTTCCCACAGGATTAGTGGTACCAAAAAGATTGGTAGCTACCGTGCTACCAATAACGGCCACACGGTTTCTCTTATTATTGTCGCTTTCAGTGACAAAGGAGCCGGTACTCACCTCCAGGGAACGGATGGACA
>NZ_JAZTZI010000022.1:0-43539 GCF_045637405.1 Anaerovibrio sp. | reverse complement strand
ACCTTTACGAATGCCACACCAACCTCAGGATCATTGGTGTCAATATAGCAACCAGGGAAGAAAAGTACTTCCTTGGTTAAGCCTTCAGGCTGTTTGATGTCCTTGAACATCTCAGTGAAATAAGTGGTAGCAAATCTTGGGGAATGACGCTGTGGAGCAATGCCCATAGCCCCCATCATGCCCATAGCTTCACCGATGGACATACCAAGGTTTGCGCAGGAACGACCAAATGGAATGCTCTTGAGCAGAGATGCCATCTGGAAGTTGTGACTAAGCATCTTGTCAGCCTGAGTATGCTTCTCAGGATGAGCCTTGTAATACTTGCCGCGCTCCAGCATGTTAAGAGTTGCAACAGATACACCGTTAGGGCAAGTAATATCGCAGTTCTTACAGTTGGAACATAACTTTAAAGAATCCTCATAATCGCTCTCATCAGAGAAATGCATACGGTTATGGGCAGGACCTACGAGTTTTGGTCCTCTATAGTCTGGATTAGCCTTGGTAACTGGGCACACTGCAATACAAGATGTGCAGGCAATACAATTATCGGCTGAATCTCTTGCTCTTTCTTCTAACTCCATAATATAATACCCCTTTCAATCAAGCCTTGGCTGCCTTATAAGCAGAAGCTAAAGCCACACCATTGCCGGAATGCTCAAAGCAGAAATCATAGCCACTGAGGTTACGGCCTGCAACATAAACGTTCTCAAGAACTACATTGCCGGACTCATTAACACCGCGGAGAGTTGCATCTACTCTTACACCAGTCTTTGCGAAGGTCTGCTTCTTATCAGAGAAGAGCTGCTTGTTAACCCAACGCTCCTCAACGCAGTCGCACTCAATAGGAAGACCGAATACAACTTCCTTAGCCTCACCAAAATCACGCATGGTGATACCGCCGCTGTAGAAACCACCGGTAGCAACAATGAACTTATCAGCATTGTAAGTCTGGAGACGAACCTCACCGCCAGCCTTAACAGCTACAGCCTTGCTGCCTTCGATAACTGCCTCTTCAGCCTTGGCATTCTCAATAACAGTGATACCCTTCTTCTTTAATGCACTCAGGAGTACATCACGGAGACGGAGACCATTTACAGAAGGTGGCATTGCAGTAGTCTCAACTACTGGGCAACCCAACTCTGCAACAATTTTCTTATAAACTACATTGCCCTTCAGACCGAGAATCTGAGGAACAAGAATTACCTTGCCAGCGCCAGCGTTACCCTTAACCTGGGAAACGAAATCAGCGTAACCAGCTTCAGTATCCATCCAAGAAGCAACGTCCTTGGTGGTCAGGTCACGAGCACCCTGATAATGAGGATCTACGGTAATAACAGTGTACTTCTTGTCATTACCCAGCTCCTTGGCAAGGTTCTCTGCAACCATGTCAACATAATAATCCTTCAAGCCCTTAATACCTACGAGAACAATCTCAGAAGCCTCAAAGCACTTGGAGCCCTGCATGGACTCTGGAACCAAGCAGGATGGCTTTAAGGTACCAACACCAGTAACCAGCCACTGCTGCTCATTGAGGGAACCTATATAAGGGAAGCCCTCAGCTGCAACCACATCCTGGAAGAACTTTACAGACTCCTCCAAAGCCTGGGTGCCAATCTTTTTATATGGATGCTCATCAGCAACTGCACTAACAGCCTGAGCAGGGTTAGCTACAGCCTTGCCGGAGTCATCATAACCTAATACGTCGATAACGCCACTGTTAAGAGGGAAAGTACCCGCACCATAGGACAGCAGTGTTACCTTTTTGTCCTGGTCTGCGCTAACAAGAGCGGACATCAGGCCAGCTAAACCATTACCGATAACAACTACATCTGACTTGCTCATTAACGTCTACCCCCATTTACATTGAACAATACTTCATACATGCCTCTGGTCATTTCAGCCTCGCGGAGAGTCTTACCCGCCATTACAGGAGTAATACCCTTCCATCTGGCCTGCAGGAAGTTCTTCATATCGCTGAGGGAATCACTGCAACCCTCAAGCTTGTCCTTGAACAGCTTGTTTGCAATTGCAGCACTGCGGATTGCGCAGTAGTTACCCTGGCAAGTACCCATGCCAAGACGGGTTCTTCTTCTAACATCTGCTACGCTATGGCTGGTAGGCTCCTGAGCAATACGCATAACCTCTGCCATAGTTACGTTCTCGCACTCGCAAAGAACTTCGCGGGTTTCTGGGTTCTCCTTCAGGGTCTTAACAACCTCAGGGAACTTATCAGTACCCAGACGGGTAGCAGCCAGATTTACACCGTAGGATGGGAAGTACTGACGTGCAGCCTTCTTATCAGCCTCGGAAACAGCTGGAACGAGATCCTCTTCTGCAGTACGGCACTTAGCAGTGTTGCCAAGCTTTGGAGCCAGAATATCGCAGAACTTCTCAGCCATGAGACGGTAGGTAGTAAACTTACCACCGCAAATAGTCATCATACCCTTCAGACCATCTTCCTTCTCGTGGTCGAGAGTTACGAAGCCACGGGAAGCATTACGGCCGCCGTCAGCTCCCTTAGGAACATACAGAGGACGGGAACCAGCGAATACACGGAGGATACGGTAATCGCGCAGATGCTCGAATACGCCCTCACCAGTCTTCATGAGCTCCTCAACCTCATCCCAGGAAGTGGAAGTATCTTCAGGATCTGGAATAGTAATAGAAGAAGTACCAAGAATGGTAATGGAACCATGTGGTACGAAAATATCACCATTGGATGGCTTACGCAAACGGTTAACAACGCGGTTGGAAATTCTCTGGTTGAATGCAATCAGAGTACCCTTGGAAGGACTTACGGAGCAGTCCAGACCAGCCATCTGTGCAACCTTACCAGCCCAAGGGCCAGCAGCGTTTACCAAAATCTCGCACTCAATATCATATTCTTCTTTGGTAACATTGTCGCGAACGGTAATGCTCTTAACAGCACCGCTCTCAACATTAATCTTTATAAGTTCAGTATAAGTCTTGTAACGGCCACCATAACGTGCAGCAGACTGTACATTCTGCCAGGACATACGGAAACCATCGATGGCACCATCTGGAACCTCAAAAGCGCGAACCAGCTTGCGAGAAAGATTTGGCTCTAAGCTCCAAGCCTCTTCTTTGCTCAGCTCACGGGTCTTGATACCGCTCTCAGCACAACCCTTTACCCAAGGATCTACGAAGTCCGGATCATCACCCTCCACCTGTACGAACATACCGGAAATAGCCTCTACGCAAGACTTACCGATACGACGCAGAATGGTGTTTTCCTCGATACACTCTTTTGCTGCTTCCTGGTCTCTTACTGCATAGCGGGCACCACTGTGCAGAAGTCCATGATAGCGGGAGCTGGCACCATTAACCATATCAAGCTTCTCAATCAGCAGGGCATCAATGCCACGCATAGAGAGGTCACGCAGGATACCAACGCCTGTAGCTCCGCCGCCTACAACGACAACCGTAGCTTTGTCCTTTACCATAACAATCCCCCATTTTCATTAATACACATATAAGATTCGGGCGCCCCCGAACCATTGAATTTTTGTACAATTGCACATCGATTCAAGTGTAATAGTCACAAAATTTCAATTACCTCGTACAGTTTATACCATAGTCCTTGATTTTGTCAATAAAAAAAGGACATTATAAGATAGCAATAAATAATAGTTCAGACAAAAAGGAAGTATTTGTCAGACCATATTGTCTTAAAAAATAGTAATGATGGGTATTGTTTTTTATAAATCTCGCTTATGCTAAATAGTCTTAAATAAAATACATAAGATTATCCGGTTCTTTTTGTTTTTCTACATTATTCAAAATATCTTCCAAAGTAATTTCTTCCAAGCAGGATTTTACAGCATCGTCGAGCTGCGTGAAAACAATTTCCTGCATGACCTTGTCCAATAAAGGTTGCTTTTCTTCTACTGTGGAATCTGTTTTTTCCACCATGGCGGTTTCAATTGCAGTCAGCACATCATACACAGTTATAGTATTTGGTTCCCGATTAAGAAAATATCCTCCCTGTGATCCCTTAATTGATATAACAAGTCCTGCCCGCTTCAACAAAGAAAAAACCTGCTCGAGATAAATTTTTGATATGCCCATGGTCTCCGATATGTGCAATACGGTAATTGCCATTCCGTTTTTATAATTGGCCGCCAAATATGACATGGCAGCAAGACCATAACGCCCCTTCGCTGAAATACGCATATAATCATCCTTTCTAAAAAATATTCTTCCATATAAATATATACTAAAATTATACTCCCACGCAAAACTCATATTAATTATATATGTTTTTAATATTTTTTCAAATACCTATTGCTATAGTAGGTATAATAAAGTATAATTCATAACTATAAAATATATTTGCATATTATCCATGTATTACGTTAATCACATACCTGGCTTATAATTATCCATACTTTGCATTTACAATGAAAACAGGTATAATATTTTAGTGTATTATTAGATTTACAACTATACATATGGATTGAATATCGTATATATTTTCATCCATGTAATGATGACAGGATGTGAGTAATGTGATTGATTTATCTCATATAGAGAAAGTCTATGACAGTGCCGCCGGTCCGGTGCATGCCCTGAAGGATATAAGCCTTCATATTAATAAAGGCGAAATTTATGGCATTATCGGCTTAAGCGGTGCCGGCAAGTCAACCCTGGTTCGCTGCATAAATCTTTTGGAGCGTCCTACCAAGGGAACAGTTACAATAGAAGGAAAAAATATCACTGCCATGAGCAACAGCGAGCTGCGGGAAGCCCGCAAAGGAATTGGTATGATATTTCAGCATTTTAATCTGCTGTCAACCTCCACTGTATTTGATAACATAGCATTTCCATTACAGTTATCCAATACCCCAACGGATACAATAAAAAGCCGTGTAACCGAACTGCTGGAGCTGGTGGGTCTTGCCGACAAGGCGGATCAATATCCATCCCAGCTTTCCGGAGGCCAAAAGCAACGTGTTGGCATTGCCAGAGCCCTGGCCAGCAATCCGCAGATTCTCCTCTGCGATGAAGCCACCTCTGCCCTTGACCCGCAAACCACAAAATCTATCCTACAATTAATTAAGGATATAAATAGGAAATTAAAGCTCACTGTAGTGGTAATTACACACGAAATGCAGGTTATCAAAGAAATCTGTGACAAGGTTGCAGTAATTGACAAAGGTGTAATCGCTGAACAGGGTGATGTGCTGGATGTATTTATAACTCCTCAAAGACCAATAACCAAGGAGTTTATCAGCGTACTGCTCAGCAACGAGCTGCCTGTTGACTTTAGGAATATTGAGATTATGGATGAGCCATTTGAAGACAGCATCCTTCTTATGCGACTTACCTTTATTGGAGAAACGGCCAATGACCCGATTATTTCTTCATTGGTGAAGAAATATGATGTAAGTGCAGACCTGTTCTTCGGAAGCCTGGATGACATTAAGGGAGCTCCGTTTGGCAGACTTATCATAGGTCTGGATGGCAGTCAGGATGACATTCATTCTGCCATGAATTATCTTCGTGAACAAAAAGTAAAGATGGAGGTGATTGGTTATGTCAGCAGACATGCTTCCTCTCATCACTAAGGCCTTGGGAGAAACGGTTTACATGGTGATTGTTTCCATGATTATTTCTTCCATTTTGGGCATTCCTTTAGGGGTACTGCTTCATACCACCTCCAAGGGACAGATTTTGGAATGTCTTCCTGTTAATAGAGTTGTAGGTGCTGTTGTTAACGCCATTCGCTCTATTCCTTTCATTATATTAATGGTAGCAATTATTCCACTGACCCGCTTTATTGTGGGCAGTGCTATTGGTACAACAGCTGCCATGGTACCTTTGGTACTGGCCTCTGTACCATTTATCGGTCGGCAGGTAGAGACCTCTCTCCGGGAAATTCCTTATGGTATTGTGGAAGCTGCCCAGTCCATGGGAGCCACTCCACTACAGATTATTCGCAAGGTCTTTCTGCCTGAGGCCATGCCAAATATTGTGGCTCAGCTTACCACTGTTATCATCAGCCTCATAGGTGAGTCTGCCATGGCCGGTGCCATAGGTGGTGGTGGTCTGGGTGATTTGGCTATCCGCTATGGTTATCAGCGTTTCCGTCCTGATATTATGATTGCCACAGTAATCGTCCTTATTATTATGGTTCAGATAGTTCAGTTTGCCGGCAACAAGCTGGCCAAGCATCTGGACAAGCGTTAAAACGGGTGTCGCTCTCTTTATACCATTATAATTAGAGAAATATAAACACTAACTTTAAGGAGGTCTTTTAATGAAAAAGGTATTACTTATTTTATCCGCACTTGTATTTGCCATTGTGGCTCTGGCCGGCTGCGGTGCAGACAACAAGCAGGCATCCAACGACAGCAAAACACTGAAGGTTGGTGCAACTTCCGTTCCTCATGCTGAAATTCTTGAGCAGATTAAGGATGATCTTGCCAAGGATGGCATTAAGCTGGAAATTGTTGAGTACAGTGATTATGTACAGCCAAACCTTAACCTGAATGACAAGGAGCTGGATGCAAACTACTTCCAGCACATTCCTTATCTGGAGGATTTTGTTAAGCAGCATCCTGAGGTTAAGCTGGTGAATGCCGGTGGTATCCACATTGAGCCAATGGGCGTATACTCCAAGAAGGTTAAGAGCCTTAAGGAATTAAAGGACGGTGCTACCGTTTCTATCCCTAATGACCCTACCAACGGTGGTCGTGCTTTATCACTCCTTGCCAAGGCTGGTGTTATCACCCTTAAGGATGGTGTAGGCGTAACTGCCACTATTCAGGATATCACTTCCAACCCTAAGAACATCAAGTTCCAGGAGCTGGAGCCAGCACAGGTTCCTCGTACTTTGGACGATGTTGATGCAGCTGTTATCAACAGCAACTTTGCTATGCAGGTTCAGCTGAACCCAGTTAAGGATAACATCTTCATCGAGGATTCCACTTCTCCTTATGTAAACATCGTTGCAGTTCGCACCGGTGACGAAAACCGTCCTGAGATTCAGGCTCTCATGAAGGCCCTGAAGTCCGAGAAGGTTAAGAAGTTCATCGCTGAAAAGTACAATGGTGCTGTAGTAGCCGCATTCTAATAGAAAATGTAAGCGAGGCCGCCAGCTCAAGGGATAACTCCCAAGGGCCAGCGGCCTTTATTTAGGATTGAGGTTTAAATGAAGTCTTACTTAATGGTCATTACCGCCATGCTGATATGGGGCTCCAGCGGCGTATTTAGACGTTATATACCTGTCCCATCTGATTTTCTGGCCCTTCTACGGGGAGTTTTGGGAGCCCTCTTTATGCTGGGTCTTATTTTATATTATAAAAAAACAGGTATGAACAGGATTCCGGCAAGGACAGTGACCATGATGCTCCTGGCTGGGGCCATGTATGGTTTTAACTGGATATTTTTCTTTGAGGCCATAAACTATACAACAGTGCCCATAGCCACCCTATGCTATTATATGCAGCCCGCCCTTGTAATATTGCTGTCACCCTTATTCCTTAAGGACAAGCTGACCAAGGGGAAAATTGTAGTGCTGTGTCTTACCACCACCGGCATGGTGCTGGTTTCCGGAATTACAGAAACGGACTCTATGGGCATAACCCAGCTAAAAGGAGTTCTCTTTGGCCTAAGTGCCAGTCTTTTATACGCACTTAATGCCATCATTAACAAGCGGATAAGTCAAATAAATACCTATCATAAAACCTTTATACAGCTAACCGGCGCAGTTATAACACTGATACCTTACCTCTTTATTGTTGACGGATGGAGACCAATTCCTACAGATGGCCTCACTATTTTATCCGTACTCATTCTAGGTATAGTTCATACGGGCATAGCTTTTGTTTTATATTTCGCCAGCATGAAAACCTTGTCCGCCCCGTCGGTGGCCCTTTGCGGTTACATTGATCCCATTAGTGCTCTGTTCCTGTCCGCTCTGGTTTTAGACGAAACCCTGACTATCACCGGCATCCTGGGGGCAGTGCTGATAATCGGTACCGCCGTGATTAGCGAGATAAAAGCATCTACTGCCAAGTAACAACAAAATCATGTAAATATACTTCATAAATTGTTGTAGCAGTATCGTCCTGAAGATTTATCACCTTACAATAATACCTTTCCGTGTCTGCGGAAGCCCCTTCACTGATATCAACCGTTTCAACATAAGGAATAAAAAGTCCCCTGCTTTGGGCTTTGTGTCTCGGCTTTGCCAGGAACTCAGCTCCAGAGCAGGGGCATTTTTTATTTGAATCATAAATCCTTTTTCATGGCTGTGGCCTTGAAGCTCATATCTATGAGCACTTCCAGCATTTTCTTATTGGCCTTCCGCAAATCAAGGCTGAGCCAATGCTGCTTGCTCATGTGGTAGGCGGGATAAATACCTTCTTCTCTGAGTAAATCATCCCGCATGGATACAGGTGCCTTCATATTAATCACTGTAATAACACTGTCGTCATCTATACCCAGATAACTGGCGGAAATATCCATAAACAGACAAAACCATTTTTTGCTGACCCGATGACGGAAAACAAAAGCATCCGAGTCATCCCATGGATAATCCGCCTCTACACCATAAGTACTTTCTATATACTCTATAGCCTGTTTCTTGGTCATAATATCACTGCTTTCTATTCCTTTTCTACCTTATACATAGCTGCATACATTGTAGGGAGAACCAGCAAAGTAAGTACCGTTGCCACAAAGAGACCGCTGGCAATAGCCACTGCCATTGGGCCCCAGAAGGTACTGAACATAAGCGGAATCATGCCCAAAATAGCCGCAGCTGCAGTGAGCATAATCGGCCTAAAGCGCATAACTGCCGAATCCATTACCGCATCCCAAGGGGTTTCTCCCTCATCCAAATGCTTTTGAATCTGGTCTATAAGGATTACCGAATTTCGTATAATCATACCGCTAAGGGCCAATACACCAAGGATTGCCACAAAGCCCATAGCCTGATCAAAAATCAACATACCGGCAGTAACGCCAATAAACCCAAGGGGTGCAGTGAGAAGGGTAAGAATCATCAGCTTACCATTCTTTAGCTGGAACATCAGCAGGGTCATGATACAGAAAATCATGGCTGGAATCGGTTTCATAAGATTACCCATAGATTTTTCACTGTCGTGGAGAGAGCCGGCGGCTTCAATACTATAGCCAGGTGGCAGATTATCAGCAATATCCTTTACAGATTTCAGAGCCTTTGCTGTGGCATCGTTAGCAGTGCCGGAAAGAATATTAGCCTGAACCGTTACGCATGGCCCCAGCTTTTCCCGCCCAATAACACCATTTTCAGTTCTAAGGGAAATATCTGCCAGCTGCCCCAGGGGAACATATCCCCGACCAGTGTATACCGGCAATTCCTTGACTTTGGATATATCCGTACGATCCACCTCTGCCATTTCCAGAACTATATCCACAGTACGGTCCCCCTTATAGAACTGGGTTGCTGTAGCACCAGTGAGCTCTGTATATACCATCTGTGAAATCGCCTGGGCTGATAATCCCATGGCCTTCAGTTTATTTTGATCATATTCCAGATGAATAACCTTGCTCTTTTCATGCCAGTTCAGGTGAACCTCTGTGTTATTTTTATCTTGGGCCACCCGGTCAGCCACCTGTTCACCGATTTCCCTAACCTTGTCCTTGTCAGAACCATATACCTTCAGCATAACAGGATAATCGGCAGGTGGGCCAGTCTGTATGAATTTTATATCATGGCGCACTTCAGGGAATTTATTTTCCAGCTCATCCCTGATTTTTTTGGTTAACTCCTCCCTATGTTCTGCATCCTTTGATACCACAATAAACTGAGAGAAATTATTAGTTGGAGTCTCCGGAGTGAAGGTAAGCACAAATCTAGGTGCCCCTTCTCCCACATAGTAGCTGTAATTTTCTATTTCATCAGCATGCTGGTCAAGAAAATCGGCAAATCGTTTGGATACCTCCTCGGTGCTTTTCAGGGAAGCGCCGTCATTTAGACGCATGGAAACAATAATTTCCGGTCTGGTGGAAGGTGGGAAGAATTCCTCCCGCACCAGCTTCATACCAACCACGGAAAGGGCAAACATTACCACAGTAACAACAAGCACAGTTTTTCTATGGGTCAAAAACCATGTGAGAATTTTACGGAAAATAGTATAAAACTTACTCTGGTATTGAACGGCCTCTCCAGCTTCATTGCGCTTAACATCTACCTTAATAAGATGATAGCCATATAAAGGTGCTACCATTACTGAAACAACCCAGGAAATAAGAAGAGCCATACCAATAACCGGGAAAAGGGCACTGCAGAATTCTGCTGCCAATCCGGCAGAAAAAGCAACGGGTATAAAGCCCGCACAAGTGATAAGAGTACCCGTCAGCATAGGCTTGGCCGTAGCCTTAAAGGCATAGCAGGCCGCTTCGAAACGATCCAAGCCCGCTTCCAGCTTAACACTCATCATTTCCACTGCAATTATGGCATCATCCACCAGCAGGCCCAAAGCAATAATCAAGGATCCCAAAGAAACCTTCTGAAGGTCGATGCCCAACATAAACATGCCGCAAAAAACAGCTGCCAGAACCAATGGAATACAAAGAGCCACCACCATACCGGTTCTGACGCCCAAACTCAAAAAGCTCACTGCCAACACTATGATAATAGCCTCTCTAAGTGTGCTGATAAACTCTTCAATGGATTCCTCAACCACCTTTGGCTGGTCAGACACCTGATGAATTTCCAGTCCCACTGGAAGCTCATCATTAACGGACTTCATAAGAGTCCCCAAGTCATTACCAAGGGTGATGATATTCTGCCCTGGCTCCATGGAAACAGCAATTCCCACAGCAGGCTCACCGTTAAAGAACATCTTCGGATCCGCAGGCTCGGCATAACGCAGCTCCACCTTGGCAATATCACCCAGACGAACCACACGTCCCCCTGCATTAATAGGGGCATTTTTTATATCATCAATATTCTCAAAAATCCCAGAATATCGCAGATAAACATTATCCGTACTGGTTTCTATCATACCTGATGGTGTCATCTGATTCTGTCCCTTTAGGGCATCAGACAGGGCCGTTGGACTTATGCCCAGCTCCGCCAGCTTTGCTGTCTCTATCTCCACATAGACCTTTTCCGTTTGGACACCTACCAGTTCTACCTTCTGAACGCTATTTACATTGGCAAGAATCATGCGACGGATTTTTTCTGCCTGCTGCCGCATTTCTTCATATGTAAAGCCGTCACCGGTTACTGCATACAAGGAACCATATACATCGTCAAAGCGGTCATTAAAATATGGACCATAAACACCCGCAGGCAAATCCTTTTCCACATCGTGACAGAAATTTCTTACATCACGCCATGAAGAACGTACATCACCTTTGTAATCGTCCTTTAACAGCACGTGAATAACCGTTGTACCATCACGGGTGGTACTCTTGACATAATCAATACCCGGTAAATCATTTATTTTGGATTCCAGCTTATCCGTTACCTGCTGTTCCATCTGCTCAGCAGTAGCACCTGGCCAGGCGGCAGAAACTACCATTTCCCTTATAGTAAAGTTAGGATCCTCCATTCGTCCTAGCTTTATATAGGAAAAAATGCCACCCACAACCAAAACTATAATAAAATACCACACCAGTGCCCTATTCTTCAGGGATACTTCTGTGAGATTAATCATATCAATCATCCTCCGCAAGTCTTACCTTTTGGCCCTGGCGCAGCTTATGTACTCCTGCTGTAACCACAATATCACCCAAATTAAGGCCCATTACCCGTACGGAGTTGTTGCCAATTTTTTCAAAAGTAACATCCTTTAGACTGACGGTATCTGCTCCTTTATCCACCACCCAGACCTGTGGTTGATCATCAATCTGATAAATTGCAGACAATGGCAATACCAGTCCTTCTTTACTATCACCGGAGCTCTCCTGGCACTTTACGCTGGCAGTCATGCCTAGCTGCATTCCCTTTGGTGGATTTGGTACAGAAATTCTCACCCTGTAGGTACGGGAAACAGCATCAGCCATTGGAGAAACTTCCCTTACAGTGCCGTTTACATTAACGCCTTTCAATGACCAGAAGGAAATCTGAACGCTTTTGCCCAGCTCCACATCATCAAGATGGTTCTCTGGAATATTGATTTCCACCTCCAGCTCATTGGTCTGCACCAAAGTCAATACTGTCTGACCAGCACCAACCACCTGTCCAGCTTCCGCCATAATTGATGAAATCACTCCGGAGGCAGAGGATACCAATGCTGTATATCCCAAAGCATTATGCCCTGTTGCAGCGCCTGCTACTGCCTGATTATACTGAGCTAATGCCGAATCATAGGCTGTCTGATACTGATCGAGCACCATAGCGGGAACTGCTTCCTGGGCGTAAAGCTGCTGATAACGGCTTAAATTGGACTGGGCCAGATCAAGCTGTGCTTTGGCAGCTGCCACCTGGGCGTCACCCTGATTTGACTGCTGCACAACATCACGTGGGTCAATGGACATAAGAATATCCCCGGAATTCACATGGTCCCCCACCTGAACGCTGCGGTTAAGAATGCGTCCACCGACCTGAAAGGACATATTAGTTTCATAACGGCCTTTAACAGTACCGGTATATGTGCCCTCTGCATTCATATCCTGCTGACTGACTTGCTGTGTCTTTACCAGCTGAGGCTTTTGCTCTTCTTCATTGTCCTTACCACATCCGGCCACCAATGAAATAATTAATAACATAGACAGTAAAACAGCTATGAGCTTTTTCACTTTACGTCACTCCCCTTTTTTCCAAACACCGCCTCAAAATTAGCCATGCCCAAGCGTGTGGCCATAATATCTATGCCTTTAATCATAAACTCGCCTTCGTCCTCAGAAAAACCACCAGCCACATAGTCCATGATTTTCTTCACGATGTCCTTGATTACAGGCTCCAATTTCTTTCCTTCCTCAGTAAGAAACAGTCTTTTTAAACGGCGGTCCACATCATCACGTTTACGATAAAGCATACCCTTTTTCTCAAGTATTTTAATAACACGGGTTATAGCCGCCTTATCCACATGAAGGAATGAAGTCATATCATCCTGGCTACAGCCCTCCTTATCATAGAGCATTAACAGCAGGGAAAATTCAGAATAGGTCAGCCCCAAATCCATAGTAGCTTCCACCACCAAAGACTGAACCCGTCTTCTTATAATTCCAAAATTAACTGATGCGTTATAATAGTCCATGAATTTGCCTCCAAAATGTATATAAAAAGAAGTTGATTATTTCAACATTTACATTTTTAATTCTAACAAACTCATGCCTTATATTCAATAAGAATGGGATTAAATCCTACCATTCTCCTGTATAATTTAAAAAAACACCTATAATAATTGACCATATATTTTTAGACACGAAAAAAGCTGTAAAAACGATAGGCGTTCGTTTTTACAGCCTTTTTCTTCCATTCATTTATATAATGAAAGTGGGTAAATAAAAGAGAGGGGTTTATATGCGACACAGGGGAATGTCGCTTATAAGGGGTATATCAAAGTTCAAGCAGGAGAAAAAGGATTTCATCTGGGGGATGTATCCTTGGCTTTCCCTTTGACATGTCTTATTATATGATTATCTTATGAGTATGTCAAGGGACTTTTTGGATTTTTTTTGATTTTTTTTTAAATTTCTTGGAACATCTTCCAAAATGTGCATATATAAGGCACTCAAACTATTCCACAATATTCCCACAGTTACCTTTGAATCCCACCATATTATTACTTGTAAAGCCTTTATTTGTGCATGATTACGCAATTGATGGTTACATTTTGTACGCTTATTTCTATATGCTATAAGTGATTCAATATAGAAAAATAACCAATAAAAAAGTGGCACTTTTTTGAGTATCTTTTCCAAAAGCGCCACTTTATCAACAAGCAAAATGTTATTTTTACACAATCTTATGCCCTTTTTCCCCTAGTTATCCACACTTATGAACAGTTATTCACATGGTAAATGTGGATAACTGGGTAAAATGGAGCCTTAATATCGGAATAATTCCCTAATAACACGGCACAGGGAAATTTGATCAGCTGCTCCCATGGTCTCTCTGGCAGAGTGCATAGCTAAAATAGGTACTCCTATATCCACAGTTCGTACAGGAACCAGGGAAGAGGCTATGGACCCAAGAGTGGCACCTCCGGGCATATCAGAACGATTAACATAGTGCTGACAAGGTATATCGTTCCCCTGACGGCACAGGCCCTTTACCATAGCCACAGCCTCTGCATCGCAGGCGTAACTCTGGGATGAAGCCTGCTTAATAACAAAGCCCTCGTTCAACAACGGACGGTTGGTAGGGTCTGTCTTGTCAGGATAATTTGGATGCAGGCCATGGGCAACATCCACAGAAAGCATAAAGCCACCATTAATACCCTGCCACATCTGCTCTCGGCTATAACCCATACAGGTAAATATGCGCTCCAGAAGCTGCATAAGGTTGGCTGATGCCGCCCCCTGCTTGGTACGGCTGCCGATTTCCTCATTATCAAAAAGGGCTATTATATTTAGTCCAGCCCCCAGTGTTTCAGTTATACCCTTTAGGCAAGCTGCCACAGAGGTAATATTGTCAAGGCGTGGTGAGGAAACCAGCTCTCCTGCCACTCCCAGCTGACATCCGGCTTCATAAGGATAAATATTTAGCTCATAGGAAAGAATATCCTCCTTGGACACAGCCAGCTCACTTGCCAGCAAATCCTCCAAAAAGGCCTTGGCTGCATCCTTCCCATTTTCTTTGCCAAAGACTGCCGCCAATGGCAGCATATCCTTTTGTTTATTAAGAGCCACACCCTCATTTATTTTCTTGTTCATGTGGATGGCCAAGGACGGAATGGTAATCAAGGGACGGGCGAAATCTATAAGCTCAGTTACAGGATTCATGGCATCCTTTCCCGCCAATACCACCTTGCCCGCAATAGACAGGGGACGGTCCAGCCAGGAATACAGTATAGCCCCACCATATCCCTCAGTATTCAACAGGCCATAGCCATCCTTTATAACACCGGCCTCCGGTTTAATGCGAAAGCCGGGAAAATCCGTATGGGCTGCTGCCAGCTTCAGACTGTTCCTGGCTGTAAGATCACCATTTCCCAAGGTAAAGGCAAAAATAGATGAGCCGTAAACCTTGGTAAAATATCTGCCATATCTTTGAAGCTCCCAGCCCTCAGTCCAGTCCAGCTCCTGAAAGCCTGCATTTAAAAGCTGCTTTGATGCAGTGCTGGCTGTATGCCACGGAGAGGGGGATTTCTTAATAAATTCCAACAAATCTATTATTTCGCCGTACATATTCCTACCTCCAATGAAATCTCCTAAATTAAATCCAGATTAAGCCCCTTACTCATTACTGTGTACAGGAATAATATACCACTGGCAGGTTATTATAGCCAGTACAAAACCTATAAGCATCATTACAGCCATAGGAACACCGCTGTCTGTGCCAAAAATACCCACAATCGGCATCATTACTGCCCCCAATATCATGGATGAGCAGCCCAGCATAGCAGAGGCACTGCCCGCATTTCTGCCTTGAGATGAAAGGGCCAGGGAGAAGCTGGCGGCACCCACAACGGAAAGAGGTGCTACGGCAAATAAAAGCAATACTACAATCACTGCAAATGGAGCATTTAATATAAAGGCCCCTATCAGGAGTGCCGACATTACCGCCTGAATAAATAGAGAATATTTCAGCATAATCTCGTCACGTACCCTGCCGGCCAGCTTGCCGGGAATTCCACCTGTAAATAAAAGGGAAGCACCAATGCCACCGAAAATATAGCTGTAAACCTGTGGGGAAACCTCATAGACACCCTGTAAAACAAAGGATGAACAGCCTATGTACGTAAAAAATGCGGCAAACTCAAACATCTGTACAAAGCAATGTCCCATAAAATACTTATTTCTCATGAGTATGGGAAAGGTTAAGAGGGTTCTGGTGATATTTTTAAGTCTACGTTCCACTGGCAGGCTTTCCTTGAAGATTACCGTTGCCCCAGCCATAACGAGGCCGATAACTGCCAATACCACAAAGACATGACGCCAGCTGCCAAAGGCCAGAATCTGACCGCCCAAAACTGGGGCCAAAATAGGAGCCAGTCCATTTACCATCATTAATATAGAAAAGAATTTTGTCAGCTCCGCACCCTTGCACATATCACGGGCAATTGCTCTGGATATTACAATTCCACAGGCACCAGCAAAGCCCTGGATAAAGCGGGCAGCCAGAAAAACCCATATATTTGTTGCCACAGCACAAACTACGGACACTGCCATAAATACCAGCATTCCCAATAAAAGTGGTATTTTCCGCCCCTTCATATCACTAATAGGCCCCGCAAATATCTGCCCAATGGACATACCCAGCATGGTCATGGTCAGGGTCAGCTGTACTATTGAAGTGCTGATGGCATACTCCTCCTGCATCACCGGCAGGGCTGGCAGATACATATCTGTAGCCAAAGGTGCCATGGCAGACATTATTCCCAAAAATATAACCAGCCAAACAGAGCTCTTTGTTTTATTCATTAAATTACCTCCTGAATATTTAAAGAAAAAGAAGCTAATCCCCGATCAGCTTCCCCTTGTAATCAATATGTTCTTACATTGCGTGTGGCTTAATTATACCCCATTTGCTTAAAATTTTCCATAAATGAAAAGTCTGCCCTTATGGCCTGTATCTTTTTTTGATTATGTATAAATATGAGTGAATATTCTAACAATTATAAAAATGATATACTGTTGGTATTTTTTTATATATTATCTTGTATTAGCTTGTGCATTACGATATAATTAACACAAACATGCTCATAACATAATCAACTTTTTATAACGCAGTTGTTCATATTTTGCCATAAGCAAAATATACATACCGGGCGTTTCAACGAGCTAGGAGATATGCTCGCCAGCTGTTGTAGTTTGTTTTCCCCCACCTAAAGAGGTGGGGGACATCTTAAAGCTCGTTATAATAATGAGTATTTGATGAGTTAATTTTTCGTTAGAATACAGGTGAATGAATGAAAATCAATCGTCTCCGTAAAATTCAGGAACTGCTGGAAGAGAAAAAAAGCATTTCTATCAATGATCTATGTACCACCTTTGACGTATCCAAAAATACCATACGCCGTGATATTGCCGAGCTGGAAAAGCGTGGCACCATCAACAAGGTATATGGTGGAATTGTGCTTCAGGAGCAGGAGGCTCCACAGGCCAAGGCTCCAACCATAATACCAGAAGATAACAGCGACAAGATTCACAAGCAGAAAATTGCCCGTATGGCAGCCAGCCTGGTACAGGATGACGATGTTATTTACATAGATTCCGGTACCACCACCATGCATATGATGCCTTATCTGGAGGATAAGCACAACATTACCATTGTTACTGCCAGCATTCATGTTATAAATATTGCTGCAGCATCTGCAAAATTCAACATAATTGCCACCGGCGGTACCATCTACGCCCCTACAAAGGCCTTTGTGGGACCAAGCGTGCTGAACTGTCTGAAGCAGTACAACATTTCCAAGATATTCATTTCCAGTACGGGTATTTCCATAGAAAACGGACTTACCACCGCTTCCCCGCTGGAATGTGATATAAAGCGTTATCTGGTGGACAAAACAGGCAAGAAGATTCTCATGGTGGACAGCACAAAAATTGATTCCGCATCCCTTATTTCCTTCTGCAATCTGGATGAAATTGACTGTATTGTAGTGGATAAGGAGTTGCCAGCCCGTTATAAGGAATTCTTCGCAGAACACAATATAGAAGTTATCGTGTGTGATGACTAAAAAACGACCTACAGAGATTATCTGTAGGTCATTTTTTTGCCATATTACAATTATTTATTGTATGTTCGATACATCTTGATTGGCTCAGGATTGTCATTTATGCTCCATACGCCACATGGACATACGCCGGCACAAATCCCGCAACCAATACATTTATTTGGATCCGATACATAGGTCCAGGAGCCATCCTGGTTTTCCATGCGGCTAATGGCCTTTTCCGGGCAGGATTCCAGACACATCTTGCAGTCACGACAGGTACCACAGCTTACACAGCGCACATGGTCATCTGCGGGCTCACCCAGCTGACAATGATGGCACTTTTCAAAATAAGCCTTGGAAAGACGTTCAGCGGGAATTTTTTCCTTTTCCGGGAATGGAACGAACTCCTTCCCCATGACATACAAATCAGCATAATAAGCGGCCTTGATACCATCACCAATGGCATCGGTTAAACGACCAGGCTTAATTACATCACCGGCAGCAAATACTCCCGGCAAAATTGATTTGTCCTTGTTGGTAATCAACCAGCTATCACGGAATTTCTTAATGGAATCATCCTCTGGCAGGAAATCCAGAATCGGAGCCTCACCGATGGATACAATTACTTCATCTGCGGGGATAAAACGCCCGTCATTGGCATAAACACCCTCCTTGGTAATCTTCTCCGTGAAGAATGGCCATACCAGCTTGCCGCCCCGGCCTTCTACATACTGTATTTCATCAGCAAAGGCCGCCGGCTTCTGTACGTCCACAGCCACCACGGACTCAGCCCCCATATCAAAGGCTGCACGGCAAGTATCCATACCGGAATTACCGCAACCGATTACCACAACGCGCTTGCCAACCTTTGGATTTTCACCACGATTTACCTTCTTAAGGAAATCCAGGCCCATGGTCAACAGCTCCTTGCCCTCCCAGTTAAAGTAACGGGATTCGTGGCCACCATTGGCAATAATTACTGCATCATAGGTATTCTGAAAATGCTCAAAGCTATCCTTGTCCACTTTACAATTTGGAACGAATTTCACACCCATTTCTTCAATGCGTTTTAATTCTGCCTCCAACAGTTCATTGGAAAGTCTGCCTCTAGGAATAACCTGTTCCAGCTTACCGCCCATTTTTTCCGCATCATCAAAAACAAATACCTCATGTCCCTTACGGGCCAGCTGCCAGGCCGCTGAAAGACCAGCTACGCCACCGCCCACAATGCCCACCTTTTTGCCAGTGGACACGGTTGGCTTCTTAACCTTGGTAAAGGCGGAGAGATAACCCAATGGACCGATCTGAATTGCCTCATCAATGGTGCCACGGGTACAGCCATCCATACAAGGATTAGGACAAACACTGCCACAAACAGAGCCCGGGAATGGTGTATACTGGAGCTCCAGCTCAATAGCCTCCTGAAGTCTGCCCTGGCGAATCAAATTATAACGAAGCTGTGTCGGAATGCCGGTAGGACAGCTAAACTCACAAGGAGCCGCATATTTGGCATTATCCCAGCTTGGAACTCTTAAACGATAAAGTCCATTGGAAATGGTGTTATGGACAGTAAAATCATCCATGGCAACATCGGAGAAAATGCCCCCTTTTACCCATTCCTGGGTGCGGAACTCCTTCATTGTCATATTCTTGGATGGGGTGGCACTCTTTTCCTCAAAGGTAAGAGGACGGAGCTTTTTCCACTGACTCCACTGGGAAAGCTCACCCTTTAACTCCTGGCGCTCTATTCTGCCAAGGAATTCATCCATGCCAGCTGTGAGGAAATCAATATCCTCCTGCTCCAGCTCCAGGCATTTAATGTCCTTTGGATAGGTAGACACAGGACCACGGACGTAAACCACACCACCAACCATGCCTACACAGGCCCGCTCGCCGAGAACGGACTCAAATTGTTCTGAATCGTAGCCACAGACTATGGCCCGGCCCCCTCCCATGAACTCAAAGGAGAAGGAGCCTGTATTTTTCAAAATCCAAAGCTCCGGTTCTTCATAAAGAGGATCGTGCTTCATCAGGGAACCACTGCGGGTACCAGCACGGCCACCGATGAAAATCTTACCCCCGGCAGAGCAATGGCCTGCAGTATCACCAGCATCGCCCTTTACGGTAATAACGCCACCAGCATTAAGCCAGCCCACATCAGCGGAGGTGGATCCCTCCACTACGATCTCCGTATTTGGCAGGCACATGGAACCCACGCGCTGTCCGGCATTGGTAACATGGAAGGTGAGTTTTTTTCCGTCACTGTTCCATAGTGGACCGCCTATATCATGCTGGCCAGAAGCCGCAATTTCAAACTCAGTTTCTCCAGACCGTACAGCTTCCTCAATTTGAAGGAGCAGGTCTTGGGTGGACATACGCTCATGTCCCTTCATTGTATCAATCTTAAACATAGCTTACCGCTCCTTCCTTAGCATACATACTGAATTCCCAGCTTGTCCGCAATGGCCTTGTCAGTAGATACAAGGGCATCACTGCGGCCCACAGGCAATGAGCTGTTGCCAATAGGAGCCATCAGCTTTCTCAGCTCCGCATCAAAGGCCAGAACATAATCCACAATTTTCTGGGCACCCTTATCCACATCAAGACGCTTAACCAGACGAGGATCCTGAGTACAGATACCCATTGGGCACTTGCCGGTATTACAGGAATTACAGCGACCGTGTTCATTGCCCACACAGCCCAAAAGCTGGATGAGTACCTTGCCCACAAATACGCCATTGGCACCAAGGCAAATCATCTTAAAGGCATCTGCTGCTGCATTGCCCGTAAGCCCAATACCACCGCCACCGTAAAGAGGAATTTGCCCCTGCAGGCCCTGCTTCACTGCTGCATTATAGCAGTCGCGAATCTTGGAAACGAAAGGATGACCAGTATGGTCAAGGGAAACCTCATTAGCGGCACCAGTACCGCCCTGAATACCATCCAGGAAGAAGCCACCGCAAATCTTATATGGATCGCGGAGCAGGTTATTATATACAGATACAGAAGTGGCAGAAGCGGCGCACTTAATGGCAACAGGCACTCTGAAGCCAAAGGCGGCATTCAGTGATAAGTGCATCTTCTGAACAGATTCTTCTATTGAATACAAGCCCTGATGATTTGGTGGTGAGGAAAGGGTTGCTTTCGGAACACCACGGATGGCCTGTACATGCTCAGCAACCTTGGCTGCCGGCAAAAGACCGCCATCACCTGGCTTTGCACCCTGACCTATTTTTATAAGCACACCGGCCGGATCCGTCACCATATGGGGAATTGCTTTTATAATACGGTTCCAGCCGAAATGACCGGAGGCAATCTGCAAAATAAAATATTTTAAATAATCGGATTCCATCAATTTAACCGGCATACCGCCCTCACCGGAGCTCATACGAACCGGCAAACCGCACTTTTCATTCAGATAGGCGCAGGCCAGAGCCACAGCCTCCCAGGCGCGGGTGGACAGGGCACCAATGGACATATCAGAAAATATAAGAGGATAGATCCAGTTTACAGGCGGAGCCTTGTGGTCCATAACCATCTTGCCATTTTCCAGTCTGAAGGGCAGCTCCTTTGGTGAAAGGACACGTCCCAATGGGGAACGGATATCAAAGGTATGGCGGGCAGAATCCAGTGATGGGTCCGTCATCTGGGAAATACGGCCAACTACAATGCTGTCCAATGTACGCTGAGCGTTAAGATTTGTACGGCCACCACGCTTAATTGGGCCACTGTCCTTGGAAAGGAGCACCTGGCGAGTGTCCACATTGCGTACAGGACGAATGGCGTTGTTAGGGCACACCTTTTCGCACATGCCACAACCACGACAATAGTCAGTAAGACTTGCCTTCTGGGTAATAATAGGACGGGCAATGTGACGATCCTCCGGATTTGGCTGGCTGTCCGTAGATACCACGATGGACTGTGCCTGGGTCTTTACCTCGATAGCCTTGAAGGAACAGGTTGCCACACAGCTACCGCACATAGTACAGCGTTCAGCATGATATTCAATTTTCCAAGAAAGGTCATTTACTGACACATCCTGAGTCTTTACTGCTTCCATCTCTGTACCTCCAGTTCATTATCGATAACAATTACTTCACGCTCATTAGGATAGATGTCCTTTTCCCTGTCACGGTCCGGCATTATTTCATTAAGTCCGCAAACCTCAGAGGAAATAGCTATCATATTTTCATCCTGGCCAAGGACAACTGGACGAAGCTTCTTGGAATCACAGCAGGTAATCATACGATTATCCGGCAAAGTGGCAATAATAGTATTGGGACCATTGATTTCAAGATGGGCCAGGGACTGACGAATGGCCTTAAGCACCTCTTTATCCTCACGCTCCTCAATTTCCTCAAAAGGCAGCGGCGTAATGACATGCTTAAAATAATTAATAGGCCATTTCAGCTCGTGAAGAACATAATGAAGGGTATACAGAAAGCACTGGGAATCAGACTCAAAACCGATGTAGCCACGATGGAGGGATTTCTGGAACTCCTTATTTTTTGTATAGAAGGTATTTTCACCGTTGGCGCAGAGGGTATAGCCCTGTAAAAAGAAAGGATGGGCCGCATAGCGCACAATATCATAATTGGTATTCTGACGACACTGAACCACGATATTTTTGGCCATCAGTCCGCCGTGATTATCCCAGAGATGGAAATAAGTGGCGATATCACGGGGATCACCAATTTCCTTTAAGGTAAGCACATCAGGCCAGAAGGAATAAACAAAGCCTTGTCCAGACTCCTCCAGCAGCTTGCGGAGTGCCAGACGGGTATCAAGGAGAAGATTCTGCTTTTCCTCCTCGGTAAGCTCATTGTAATGCTCCGGGAAATCATAATTTCGGAAAACATAATATGGCATAGCCTGTATATCAAGGCCCGGACGCTTATCCGGAATAGGAATCCATTCAGCCAGCTGCACAAAGTTATGGGCATCCATGTATTCCTCTACCATCTGGTTGCCCTTCTGGGTGCAGGCCATGGAAAGGAGCGGTTTATCTTTATAGTTGGCAAAAGTACCATATAAATCCTGCATTACCATGGCGAAGCCTGAATTATCATGCCCCTCCTGCTGAGGAAGCATCAAATGTAAGGCTTTTGATGGATGAACAGGCACCTTACTTTTTATTGAACCAATTCTACACATCGTAACACTCCTCCAATACACCTTGATCATTTTTTAGTTAAAAATAACAACTTAGTTAATTTTTAAAATACTCAGTAAAGACATTTGTTTTTCTGCAATACATCCATTTTGAGTAACAAATATTATTATATGTATCATTATTCTAACTGTCAATATAATTATTCATATATTACTACAATAATCCCCTTATTTTTATTGTATTTATATGTTTTTAAATAATTATATCATGTATATTTATGCATATTTTATTCTCCGTTATACAGTAATATAAAAAATATATTGTATACAATACCAATGAACCCTTGTCCTGTCTGGTGCGACTTGATTATTACAATATATCATATTATGTATGTTTTGTATTGTTTTTCGGTATACAAGCTAAATATTCTGTCATTTTACACCATATTTAACAATTGGTATACTAGAGCCCGTGTGTAGGACAAAAGCCTGCTTATTTATAAGGAAGGCGTATCACGGAAAAGGAGAGTATTAATGAAAAATTTATCGATTCAAGCAAAACTGACACTGGGCTTTGGTGTTCTGATTGCTTTCTTCATGTGCTTTGCACTGTATGCCGGTTATTCCACCAGCAGAATGAATTATCGCACCGAGGAAATAACCAAGGAATGGATGAAGAGCGGCCAGCTGCTCAACGATGCCATTGATAATGCCAATTTTGTACGCCGGGATACCATGCTATTAGCCATTCCAGGAGCTGCCGAAAAGCATCCTGAGCTTGATAAGGAGCTGTCACATAAGCGAAAGGTAATGGGCACTACCCTTACTGAGTACGAGAATCTTCTGAAGGGTGTTACCTATGATTCCGAGGAAGAAAAACAAAAGGATCTGGATACTATTGCAAATATCCAGAAATTGTGGAAGGCATACGACTCATCTGTAGCTAAGACCATTGACCTAGCCAAATCTGGACAGATACAGGAGGCACAGGTAGAAATTGGTGATTCCATAAACATTTATCACGAGCTGAATGATGCACTGGAAGAAGGTATTGAGTTCAATTATGCAGGCTCTGCCGAATCTGCTGCCGCCAGCGAGGAGGTTTATCATCAGATTTTAGTTTCTGCCATAATAATTGTTATCTTGGCGATTGCTATCAGCCTTGCCCTGGCCATGTATCTCATTAAGGAAATCAAGGGCTCTGTACATGAAATCCTGCGAGTTTCCGAGTTGGTTGCCGGCGGTGATTTAACAGAGAAGATTCAAATTGACGGTCAGGATGAATTTGCCAAGATAGCTGTTCATTACAATGAAATGCTGAAAAATATCCATGACCTGATAAAGAATCTTCAGGAAAATGCCCAGCAGGTAGCCGCTGCTTCTGAGGAGCTTACTGCCAGTGCTGAGCAGTCTGCCCAGGTAACCCAGCAGATTGCCCAATCCATTACTGGGGTTTCTGAATCTACTGCCACCCAGATGACTGCCATGAACGAGGCTGCCAATATGGTTTCCAGCGTTTCCCAGGGTACTGAGGAAACCTCTGTTGTTGTCAACCAGACTGTTGCCCATACCAAGCAGGCCGTTGGCAAGGCAGAAGAAGGTAATTCCATAGTTGAAGCTACTGTTAGCGACATGCAGAAAATAGCCTCCACTGTTCAGGAAGCAGCCGATGTTATATCCAAGCTGGGTGAGCGTTCCAAGGAAATCGGCAACATTGTTGATACTATCTCTACCATTGCCGGTCAGACCAATCTGCTGGCCCTCAATGCAGCTATTGAGGCTGCCAGAGCCGGTGAACATGGACGTGGCTTCTCTGTAGTAGCTGATGAGGTCAGCAAGCTGGCAGAGCAATCCGAGGAAGCTGCTCAGCAGATTAGTACCTTGATTTATAGCATTCAGGCTGAAACAGAAAAGGCTGTAACCTCCATGACCAGCGGAACCCAGGAGGTTAAGCGGGGCAGTGAAAGCGTAAGTGATGCTGGTACAGCCTTTGCTGATATTCTCAATGTGGTTGCTGAAGTAAATGATGGCTCCATTGCCCTTACGGATACCATTGATTCTTTACGGGAAAGCAGCGAAAAGATTGTTTCTGCCATTGATAATGTGACCCAGGCAGCCACTGAGGTAGCTGCGGAAGCCCAGACAGTATCTGCTGCCACTGAGGAGCAGTCCGCCAGCATGGAGGAAATTGCCTCCAGCAGCCGCAGTCTAGCCGATCTTGCACAGAATATGCAGGATGCCGCCAATAGGTTTAAGGTGTAATATTCGTCAAACTATACTAGTAACAAAATAATATTTTCCACACAAAAAACAGACGCAAAAGCAAAAGGAAATTTTTGCGTCTGTTTTTATGTCTGTTTTTGATTACAATTTTAAAAATACGTTTGATATAATCAAACTTTAGCAGTCGCCTTGCCCATAAACTTTTCCTTCATAACTGCAAACCTTTCATGGGTGCCGGAGCCAATTTCCTCCTTGTCATCAAAGGCCTTCACCTCAAAGGTTATCCTTCTGCCATCCACAGCAGTTACCTCCGCTTCTGCTCTTACACCAAGTCCCAACGGTGTTGCCGCCTTATGCTGCACATTTAAGGATATGCCAACGGTGGTCCAGCCATCTGACAGCAAGGGCTCCAAGGCCTCTGTGGCGGCCTTTTCCATAAGACAGGTCATGGCCGGGGTTGCATAGACATCCAAGCTGCCGCTCCCCATTGTCTTGGCGGTATTTTTATCTGTAACCTTCTCCGTTACGGTATTCTTCAGCCCCACCTTTATTTCTTCCTTAGTAAAATCCATTACAAAACACCTCTCTTTGTAATACTTAAATAAAAGAAAAGCTGTGACGAAATGAAATCATCTCATCACAGCTTTATTACTAAATTAATCTGCAAATACCGGCTCTGCAGCTTTGAAGGTCATTTCACTGTGGCCCTTGAATACGCCACCGTCATCAATCTTCAGACTGCCAACCTTAACATCACCAATAAGGGAACCGGTAGAATATATGGACAAGCCATTTTCAATGGTTGCATTTCCCTCAACCTGGCCGGAAACCATCAGCTCAGGAGCCACAATATCGCCCTTAACGCGGCCGTTTTCACCAATAAGAACGTTGCCGGAAACTGTTATAGAACCCTCAACGGTACCATCAACACGAAGATTGCTGCTACCATTAATCTCTCCCTTAATAATGGTGTTCGCACCAATAATGGTTTCTATATCATTTCTGTTATTACCTTCCAACTGCTTTTTCATGCTACCAAACATTGATCTTCTCCTTATAAAACGATATTACCTTATGTATCCTGACGGATTCACAACCTGTCCATTAACCCTAACCTCATAATGAACATGAGGACCAGTGCTAAAGCCAGTGCTTCCCATATATGCAATAACCTGACCACGCTTAACATGCTCACCGGCGCTAACTACAACCTGCTGGGCGTGTCCATATCTGGTCATAAAGCCATTACCATGATCAATATCTACCATGTTGCCATAGCCGCCGGAATTCCAGCCAGCGACAGTAACTATACCATCAGCAGTGGCCACAATAGGAGTACCATAATCATCAGCAATATCTATGCCTGGGTGGAAATCGCTGCCACCCCATCTCATGCCAAATGGAGAGCTGACATCACCAGTGGATGGCCAAATAGAAGGAGTAGAGGCGTTTACACTCTCCTGCTGCTGAATCTGACGATGCTGTTCATTTAAGATCTCTCTCAATTTGGTAAGGCTCGCTCTGCGCTGAGCAACCCTCTTTTCCACATTATCAAGAGCATTACTTACATCCTTTAGATCTAACTGCTTGTATGGACCACCCTGACCACTGTGGTTGCCATCACCGGCATTGCTGTTGACATCTCCAGTTTCATCACCTGCAACACCGGAAAGCTGACGCAGCTCTTTTTCTATCTGCCCGAGCTGTTCTACTTCATCCTGAAGGTTTGTGGCCTTCTTTGACAATTCCAGAAGCTGTTCCTGCTGAAGACTGTTTGCTTCCTTAAGTTTTTCAATCTGTGAGGCTTCATTTCTCAGGGAATAACTGCTGTACACGGAGTAGCTAAAGGCACCAGCCAGCAATATAACCACTGCTGCAACAGAGAACAGCGCGTACTTGATCCATTGCATCGGCAAATGCACACTTCGTACATCAGATCCCTGATGAGGAATAATCTTGATAGTATACTCGCGATTATCCACAGTATTTCCTTTCTTTTCCAAATAAAATCCTCCAAACAATTCATCACAATAAAATAGACTCTATAGCTGAAACATTATACCATAGAGTCCTTTAATTTTCAAATAGTAGAAATTATTTATCTTTTTGTTAATTATCGTTGAGCCATTGCCTGCTTCAATGCATCTTCCTCTTCGCTGGTCATCTGATAAGTAGATTTTCCGGCAGTAATTGGCTTTACGTAGCTGCGGGAATCCTCCCGTCCAAAAATACTGGACATTACAACACCGTTATTATCTGAATCCAGCATAGCTACAGCGTAACTTAAATCACTGCCCATATCCTCAAAGGCACGGAAGCGGACAACCGCCACCTTTGTAATGGCCTGCTGTAGAAGTGCTCTGATATCTTCGATGTTACGCTTGATTTCCTGATTTTCCTCGGACACGGCCTTGGCATCATCTACACAGCCAATTATGAGGCGTTCAAGATTAGCGCCATCAACACCAGTCATCATTTTCTTGTAGCGCTTTTTCATATAATTGATATTATATATTACATTTATCATCATCAGATACATGACGATCATCAGCACGCCCAGTGCAGCCACCATATAGCTGAGATTATTGACAACAAACTTCATTATTTCGGTATTATCCATTTACTGTAAACTCCATTTCATATTAAACATTAAACTTTCCTGTTGTAGAAAATTCTCTTAGCTTTTTTAACTTTTCAGCATTATCATTTGCCTTTACTTTTTCTGTAAGTAACTCAATGATTCTTTCCAGATCATCCTGGGAGGTAAAATCAATTTCCAGCTTTTTCTTCTTGCCAGTACCCTTTATGCGAACTGACGTACCAAGAATCATTTTTAACTTATCCTCTGCATCCAAAATGAATAACTTAGCTGGATCTGTATCCTCACCCTTAGTATCCATTGGCTTCTCATCAAAGTAATCAGGATGCTTTAAAAGCTGCTTTACCAATGCCTCAACCTTACGCACAGATAAATCATTGTCTATTATAAAAGTTGCGGCCTTTTCTTGCAAGTCAATATCTTCAATAGCCAAAAGTGGCTTTGCCTGTCCCATGGAAATTTTCCCTTCCACCAGCATTCCCTGAATCTTCTCAGAGAGCTTCAACAGGCGCAGGAAATTGGCAATATGGGAACGGCTGCGGCCCACCTTCTTGGAAAGCATATCCTGGGTAAGGCCATAATCGGACAAAAGATGATGATAGGCATGGGCCTCTTCAACTGGATTCAGGTTTTCACGCTGAATATTCTCAATGAGGGCAATTTCTGTCATCTGGGCATCGTTGAATTCCTTGATAATAGCTGGAATTGTTTGCTTTCCCGCAAGCTTTGAAGCCCGAAGTCGTCTTTCACCAGCTATAAGCTCATAGCCCTTGGCTGTTTTTCTCACAATAACCGGCTGAAGAACACCATACTCCTTAATGGATTCCTGGAGAGCATTTAAGCCTTCCTCATCAAATTCTGTACGAGGCTGATTTGGATTTTCCTTAATTATACTTACTTCAATTTCCTGAGGTGAAGCTATTGCAGCAGGTGTTTCAATTTTGCTTTCATTGTGCTTTACAGCATGGAGCAGTTCCTTTTTGTTTTCCTGTGGCTTTGCAGGCTTATTTACTGTTGTACCACCAAGACCTAAAGCACCAAGGCCACGGCCGAGGCCACCTTTTTTCTTAACCATTATCTATAACCTCCTGTGCAAGGTCCATATATGCCTGTGCTCCCTTGGAAGAAGGATCATAGGCAAAAATTGGGCAGCCATAGGAAGGTGCCTCACTAAGCCTTACGTTTCGTGGAATAGTAGTATTATAAACTTTGTCCCCAATATGATTGCGAACCTCAGCCTCAACCTGCTGGGAAAGGTTGGTACGGGAATCATACATGGTGAGGACAACGCCCTCAATGTAGAGATTTACATTGATTTTGGACTTAATCATTTCAATAGTATTGAGAAGTTGGGACAAGCCCTCCAAAGCATAGAACTCACACTGCAGTGGAATGAGAACTGAATCCGCAGCAGCCAGAGAATTAAGGGTCAAAAAACCAAGGGATGGAGGACAATCAATAATGATATAGTCATAGTTATCCTTCACCTTGCTTATTGCCTTTTGTAATCTATACTCCCTATCCTCCAGGGAAGCAAGCTCAATTTCTGCACCGGCCAGGCCAATCTGGGATGGAGCAATATCTATCTTGTATTCAGTCGATAATATGATATCGGAAAGATTCCATTCATCTATTATAATATCATATATACTGAGCTCCAGCTCCTGCTTGTTGATACCAAAGCCACTTGTTGCGTTGCCCTGAGGATCACAGTCCACCAGCAATACCTTTTTTCCCTTTTCTGCCAAAGCAGCACTTAGGCTGACGGAGGTAGTAGTCTTGCCTACGCCGCCTTTCTGATTTGCAACAGCAATTACCTTGCCCATTTAGTCACCGACCTTACTATACATAGTTGAATTTTTCGTACTTATACATTGTACCATTAATAGGAATTTTTTTCGATATGAAAAGTAATTGTTTTTTATTTTTCTTCATGGCAAAATAGAGTGAGATTATTTACAAAATGTTTCACGTGAAACAATTTAAATACGAGGTAATACTATGGCAATCTTTAACTCGCCTTTTTTTGAAATAGACAAATCAGAAACCAAAAGATATGCCGGTCTCAGACAATCAGAATTCGATGAAAAAATAATTGAAGAAGCCTGCGAGCTGGCACGTTTAATAATTCACCCAACCGGCAATTGGGAAATATACGATTACAATGACCAGACACAAACTATTTTCTCTACTCCTCCATTTCATATTGAGGGAGAATCCATTAAAAAGCATCTCATGGGATGTGATAAGGTGGTATTGCTTTCTGCCACTGTAGGACAGGAAATTGAAGATAAAATAACTTCTTTATTTAAGGAAGGAAAATATACCCTATCACTTATTCTTGATGCTGCAGCTACATCCGCCGTGGAACAAAATGCGGACTTAATGGAAAAAGCCATCTTTGAAAAGGTATCCCGCCAGGGATATAAAATGAAATGGCGTTTTAGTCCTGGCTATGGTGACTGGCCAATAGAGCAGCAGCCTGAAATGATACGCGCCTCAAAAGCCAATTTAATTGGAGTCCAGCTTACTGAATCCATGATGCTGGAACCAAGGAAATCCATTACAGCAATTATAGGGCTATATATAATAGAAGAAAACTGTACAAATGAACAGGAAAAGCATAATTGTGCAGTCTGTGCAAAAACCAACTGTTTAGCTAGGAAATAAAGCTTGCATGTAACATTGTAAACCTATATACTTTCTATTATAACGCCATTGTTCAAATTTTTCTTCTTTAGAAGAAAAATCTTCCAATTAGCGTTTTCCTTTCAGGACTAGCTTCGCGTCGCAACGAGCTGGGAGATATGCTCACCACTGTTGTAGTTTGTTTTCCCCCACCTAAAGAGGAAGGGGACATCTTAAAGCTCGTTATATACCTGTTCTATAGCTAGTATTGATAATACGATACTTTCGTTACAGTAATGTCAGAAGCAGTTACCTTCAGCCATGGACTCATGGCTAAAACTATTGTTTTGCCATTAATTAGTCATCAAGAAAAATCCAAACTCGCGACGTATTAACAGTGTTTTTATGTGTCGCTCAAACAGTGGATGTTTTCTTGATGTGTAAGAATGCAAAAAATAGTTTTTACGCCACTCGCCAAATGCTTCAGGTAATCTGCTCCTGCATTTAAACAATTTCATATATTTTAAGGAATGATTTTATGATTCACATATTTGACGGTGCCATGGGCACAATTCTACAGCAAAAAGGACTGCTGGCCCCAGGATATTGTCCGGAGCTTTTAAACATAGATAAGCCGGAGGAAATTACTGCTGTTCACCAGCAGTATATTGATGCCGGTTCCACCATAGTAGAAACAAATACCTTTGGTGCATCCCCTCTGAAGCTGGCTCATTATAATCTCAGTGAACGGGCCAGGGAAATCAACATTGCAGCTGTTAAAGCTGCCAGAGCTGCAGCTGGTGATAAGGTAAAAATCGCCGGCAGCATGGGCCCAACAGGTAGATTTATAAAGCCGTTGGGGGATTTGGATTTCGAGGATGCCTATGAAAATTATAAGGTTCAGGCAGCTGCCTTAGCAGAAGGTGGCGCCGATTATATTCTTATAGAAACCTCCATTGACCTGCAGGAAATGCGTGCAGCTTTGCTGGCAGCCAAGGAGGTTACCACTTTACCGGTTATTTGTCAGCTTTCCTACAGTGAAGACGGAAGAACTGTAACAGGCACTGACCCACAAACAGCGGCTATAACCTTAGATGCCATGGGGGCAGATATTATTGGTATTAATTGCTCCCTTGGTCCTGAACAGCTGGTTCCAATTGTGAAGATTCTTTCCGAAAATACTGAAAAACCTATCAGTGTTCAGCCAAATGCCGGACTTCCCCAGCTGGTTAACGGAAAAACCACCTTCCCTATGGGACCTGAGGATTTTGGAAACTGGGCACCTAAGCTGGTGCAGGCTGGAGCTACCTATATCGGTGGTTGCTGCGGTACATCACCGGCTCATATTGCAGCCATAAGGGATGCCCTGAGGGATTTCCCGGAACAAGCTTTTAAGCCGCTGCGTCGTCGCCTGATGTTATCCAGCCGCAGTAAAACTGTAATTGTTGATAAGGAACTGCCAACAGTATTAATTGGTGAGCGAATCAATCCAACTGGACGTAAAAAGCTGGCAGCTGAAATCAAGGACGGTTCCTTCCTTTCCGTAAAGAAGGAAGCAATGGACCAGGTGAAGGCTGGTGCCAGACTGCTGGATGTTAATATGGGTGTTGGTGGTATCGACCAAGCCAAGGCCATGAAGAAAGCCATTACTGAAATATCCCAGCTCACAGATGCACCACTGGTAATCGACACCAGTGACCCTGAGGTTCTGGAGGCCGGCTTACGGGCTTATCCCGGCAGAGCTTTAATCAACTCCGTCAGTGCTGAAAAGGAAAGACTTCGTACCTTTATTCCTTTGGCTATAAAATACGGTGCAGCTATACTCTGTCTGCCATTAACTGATGATGGTATTCCTAAAACTGCTGAAGAACGCCTTAAAGTTATGGATATTATTATTAGTGAAGCCAAAAAGGCGGGGTTAAAGGATGGAGACTTCCTTTTGGACGGTCTGGTAATGACTGTGGCAGCTGATCAATATGCCTGTGGTCATGTACTTGATTCCCTCAGACTTTACAGGGAAAAATATGGTTATCCTGCCACCATGGGATTAAGTAATATTTCCTTTGGTCTGCCTAACAGACCGCTAATAAACAGTACCTTCTTTGCCATGTGTCTAGCTGCTGGCCTTGATGCACCAATTATGAATCCTTATGATGAGCAGATGCAGAATGCTCTCATGGCCAGTATGGCACTTTTAGGCAAGGATCCTAATGGCAAGGATTTTAGCACCAATGAAAAGAATCTTTCTGTTCCTAAAAAGGCTGCTGTGGCCAAGCAGGAGGATTTAACCCCTCTGGAGGCTATAAAGCAGGCTGTTATCGAAGGAAATGCAGATGCCATGCCGGAGCTTCTTGAAAGGGCCTTTGCTGACAATATTGATCCTAATGAGCTGACAGAAAAAGCCCTCACTGCTGCCATGAATGAAATAGGCGTTGACTTTGGGGCCGGAAGGGTATTTTTGCCACAGGTTTTGCTCTCTGCAGAGGCTATGCGCAGTGCATTTAATATTATTAAGGAAAAATATCCTGCCAAGGAAGGTGAAGGCAAGGGTACAGTAGTCCTGGCCACCGTAAAGGGTGATGTCCATGATCTTGGAAAAAACATTGTTGGCGCTTTACTGGAAAACAGTGGCTTCAACCTTATTGACCTGGGCAAGGATGTACCGGCGGAGGAAATTGTGGCCACTGCCATAAAAAATGATGCAGATATAGTTGGTCTTTGTGCATTAATGACCACCACCATGACGGAAATTGATGAAGTAATCCGCCAGTTAAAGGAAAGTGGAAATACTTCAAAGGTTATTGTTGGTGGTGCTGCACTGACCCAGGATTATGCAGATGAAGCCGGTGCAGATTACTACGCAGAAGATGCAGTTATCGCATTAAATATTGCCAATGATATAATATCGAAGTAAAAATTATCTAAGAAAAGGGGCATTGCTTTCAGCAAGGGACTCAGGGCTAAGCAAGATGAAAGCATAAGGGCTTTCATCTGCCCTTACACGCACACTAAGCTTACACTGCGCCCATCGGCTTGTGTTCGCTAAGTGTTTATAGTAAAACTATTGTTTTGCTTTTAATTAGTCATCAAGAAAAATCCAAACTCGCTTTGCTCAAACAATGGATGTTTTCTTGATGTGTAAGTATGCAAAAAATAGTTTCTTAACGCCCTTCGCCCAAGCGCTTCAAGCAATTGCCCTTTTCTTAATTGCTACTTGCATATAAATAAAATGTTTCACGTGAAACAATTTCATACACACAAATACCCTGCTCATATCGAGCAGGGTATTTTAATATAGTATATTGAATTAATTATTAATGATGGAACAGGCGAATATGGGTAAATGCCATGGTAATACCGTATTTATCTGCAGTTTCAATTACATTATCATCACGAATGGAACCGCCTGCCTGAGCAATGAACTCTACACCACTCTTATGGGCACGCTCCACATTATCACCGAATGGGAAGAAAGCATCAGATCCAAGGGCTACACCACTAATGGTCTTTAAATATGCCTTTTTTTCCTCTCTGGTAAGAGGCTCTGGCTTTTCAGTGAATACACGCTTCCAATCATCAGTTTCCAACAGGTCTTCCCACTCCTCACCGATATAAACATCAATAGCATTATCACGGTCAGGACGGCGAACCTCATCCTTAAATGGCAGTGCCAAAACCTTTGGATGCTGACGAAGATGCCACACATCAGCCTTGTTTCCAGCCAAACGTGTACAATGTACACGGGACTGCTGACCGGCACCAATGCCGATAGCCTGTCCATCCTTGGCATAACAAACAGAATTGGACTGGGTATACTTAAGAGTAATTAATGCAATAAGAAGATCCCGCTTTGCTGCTTCAGTAAAGGTCTTGGACTTGGTAGGAATTTCCTTCAGGCAATCCTCGGTAATTTCCACATCATTACGCTTCTGTTCAAAGGTAATGCCAAATACCTCCTTCTGCTCCAGCTCAGCAGGCTTGAAGCTGGTATCCATCTGAAGTACCAAATATGTACCCTTGCGCTTGGTTCTTAAAATCTCCAAGGCTTCAGCAGAATAAGATGGTGCAATTATGCCGTCAGAAACCTCTCTCGCCAGAAATGAAGCAGTCTGAGCATCACACTCATCAGAAAGAGCTACAAAATCGCCATAGGAAGACATGCGGTCAGCCCCCCTTGCTCTGATATAAGCAGTAGCAATAGGTGAAAGCTCAATGCCCTCTACGAAGTAAACCTTTTGAAGAATTTCCGGCAAAGGAGCGGCAACGGCAGCTCCCGCAGGACTAACATGCTTAAAGGATGCTGCTGCTGGAAGGCCGGTGGCCTGCTTCAGCTCCTGAACCAACTGCCAGCTGTTCATGGCATCCAGTAAATTAATATAGCCTGGCTTGCCGTTCAATACTGTAAAAGGAATGTCCCCATTCTTTACAAATACCCGGGCAGGTTTCTGATTAGGATTACAACCGTACTTCAATTCTAATTCTTGCATCTTTTTACTCCTTTATTTAATTTATCAACTGCGCTATAATAATTCCAAGGACGTTTTAATTACGTCATTATAGTCACGAATTTACTGTAACATCAGTATGTTTTTTTGTCAATAAACTTACAGGGGGTATAGAATATGTTAAAAAGCATTGGCGTTTTAACCAGCGGCGGCGACAGTCCTGGCATGAATGCAGCACTTCGTGCAGTTGTCCGTACAGCTCTCTTTGAAGGGGTAAGGGTTTGGGGTATTTACAACGGTTACCGTGGTCTTTTGGATGAAGAAATGGAAGAAATGACCTCCCGCAGCGTAAGTGATATTATACAGCGTGGTGGAACTATTCTGGGTACAGCACGCTGCAAGCGCTTTATGACAGAAGAAGGCCGGATGCAGGCCTATGAAAACATGAAAAAACGCGGTATTGAAGGTCTGGTAATAATCGGTGGTGATGGCAGTCTCCGTGGTGCTACCCAGCTTAGTCTTGAAACCGGCGTTCCTATTGTGGGACTTCCCGGAACTATAGATAACGATGTATGGGGCACCGATTATACCATTGGTTGTGATACAGCTGCCAATACCATTATTGATGCCATTAATAAGCTTCGTGATACTGCTTCTTCCCATAACCGCATTGCTGTAGTTGAGGTAATGGGGAGACACTGTGGCTGGCTGGCTATGCTGGCTGGAATTGCTGGTGGTGCAGAGTTTATTTTGGTTCCTGAAGAAGAATATAATCTTGATGACATCTGTAGCGGCATAATCAAATCCTACGAGCAGGGCAGACGTTATTCCCTTATCGTAGTTGCCGAGGGAGTGGGCAGCTCACTTGATATTGGCAAATATATTGAAGAAAAAACAAACATGGACGTGCGTGTATCCGTGCTTGGCCACATTCAGCGTGGTGGCTCCCCTTCTGTTCGCGACCGCGTAAAGGCCAGTCAGCTTGGTGAAAAGGCAGCCCTGGCTCTAATTGCCGGCCAGTCTGACGTGGTATTTGGCTTTAACCAAGGTAAGGTTGTGGCTATTGATCTCCATGATGCCATTACCAATAAAAAGCACATGAACGATGAGTTTATTCGTTTGGCAAAACAGCTTAATTAATGATGTAATTACTGATACATAAAGTAGTATTTTAAATAATTATTCACAAGTTAATAACAGCTTGCTCTTAAATTTAAAAATCCTGTAGAACACTGTAATATCAATGTTCTACAGGATTTCTTGTTTCCCTGTGGTAGACTTTTCAGTAAGTTATCCACAAGTTTATTCACATATTCACAAATATGTTCGCTATTTTTGTGGACAATTCAATTTTTCTGTGAATAATTAAATCTTACCCATCTTTATAACTTCCTTCAATACCCTTACACTGAAGAGACCATCAATGATTTCATCAATTGTCTTCCAGGTGTTATTCTCATTGGACTTACCATATTTATCAACGACTGCATGATAAACGGTATCCTCCACGCTTTCAGGTATCAACGGTTCCCAATACTTGTGGTCGTATTTCCTCTGCTTTATATTGTTCTGAGGTCTGCCCCCTTCAACCTCTATTTCACACAGAAATTGAATTTTCTTGTTCTGGGGATCCACCAGATAATGCTCCAGGAAATATCTGGAATCATCCGCCTCAGGACTGTACATTTCATAGGTTGCGTACTCATAAGGCACCATTTTAACCCAGGCTTCAATAACATATTTATCCATAGTATACGGTCTTCTTACCCAGCCAGAATCCTTCTTGTCCAAATAATAAACATAGGACTCATCCTCGGCAAACCTTATAAATCTGCTTGGAGCCTTTTCATCGGTATCTTTGGAAGAAATATCCGATCTTCCGGGAGGCTGTTGAACACCATCGGCGCTTACAATACTAAAGCTGCATAATATGGATAAAACAGTAAAAAGCAGTATGATACTTTTCTTCACCATAATCACATCCTGTCTGTGTAATCTATATAACATATCATATAACACTTCTATAAAAAAACCAATAATCCTTTAGAATCAAAGAGGATTTTTATCCGGTGTACCCGCCTTTCGTGGATAAACCTTTGGCGTGTTTTTTTCCTTTTTTATATAAATAACAGCCCGCTTATCATCAAGATATGGCAGCTTAACCTCAACACATTCTGCCTCACCACCACCTAATATGGATAGGGCCTTTTTGGCGGCATCTGCCTCCTCAGCAAATTTCATTCCCTTCAAGGCAGCAAAGATGCCATTTTTCTTTACGAAGGGCAGACAATATTCTGCCAATACAGGAAGTCTGGCTACAGCTCGGGAAACCACCAAATCAAAGCTTTCTCTCAGCTTTTTGTTTCTGGCCCCCTCCTCAGCTCTGGCATGAATGCACTCCACATTTTGAAGTCCCAATTCGTCCACCACAGTCTGAAGAAAATTAATTCTTTTGTTGAGAGAATCCAAAAGAGTGAGCTTTATACCAGGCTGAAAAATTTTCAGGGGAATTCCCGGAAAACCTGCACCGGTGCCTACATCAATTACACTGATATCCCCCTTAAACCTTTCACTGTCCCAACAGGTCAGAGAATCTATCATATGCTTGATGGCCACTTCCTTTGGTTCAGTAATGGCAGTAAGATTTATTTTCTCGTTCCACTCAATTAGAAGCTGAAAATATTTATTAAACTGATTTATCTGAACATCATTTAAGGAAATGCCATATTTATCTGCTGCATCCTTTAAGTAATCCTTAAAGTTCATTTTTTTGTCTCCTCTATCCTTTTTTGCTGTTCCAGATATATCATCAATACGGAAATATCAGCGGGAGATACACCGGAAATTCTGGCAGCCTGACCAATAGAAATAGGCCTTATTTCAGCCAGCTTTTCTCTGGCCTCATCTCTAAGGTTAGCAACAAGAGCATAATCAATAGAATCCGGAATAAGCTTTTCTTCCAGCTTTTTCATCTTCTCCACCTGCTCCATCTGCTTCTTTATGTAGCCCTCATAGGTGATGGAAATTTCAACCTGCTGCTTTGCTTCTTCATTAATTTCTGGCAAGCCGAATATTTCCTTTAATTTATCATAGTTAATATCGGGACGTTTCAATAAATCGTAAAGGCTGATGGTATTACGGATCTCCTCAATGCCATTATCCGCCAGAAGCTTCAATATCTCCTGATTTGGATTCAGCTTTCTTTCCTTTAGTAATTCAACGGTTTCATTAATAACCGCCATCTTACTGGTAAATCTCTCCCAGCGGTCATCCTTGACAAGACCTACCTTGCGGCCCAACGGAGTCAGTCGCTGATCCGCATTGTCCTGACGGAGAATCAGGCGGTACTCAGCTCTGGAAGTCATAATTCTATATGGCTCACTGGTACCCTTGGTAACCAAATCATCAATAAGCACCCCAATATAGGCATCAGAACGCTTTAAAATCAATGGTTCATTGTTCTGCACCTTTAATGCTGCATTTATGCCCGCAATAATACCCTGGGCTGCAGCCTCCTCATAACCAGAGGTTCCGTTGGCCTGTCCTGCGGAAAATAGACCGGAAATTTTCTTAAGCTCCAGAGTTGGTTTCAGCTGTAACGGGTCAAGGCAGTCATATTCAATGGCATAGCCTGCCCGCATAACCTTGGCATGCTCCAGACCGGGAATGGTATGCAGGAAATCTATCTGCACATCCATTGGCAAAGAGGTTGACATTCCCTGTACATAAACCTCATTGGTATGGAGTCCCTCCGGCTCCAGAAACAGCTGATGTCTTTCCTTATCAGGGAATCTTATGAGCTTGGTTTCAATTGAAGGACAATATCTTGGACCGATACCCTTAATAATACCATTGGCCATTGGAGCCCTATCTATATTATCCATAATAACTTTATGGGTCTGGGCATTGGTATATGTAAGCCAGCATGGTGTCTGCTCCCTTGTGGTAATATCACTCATAAAGGAGAAATTGCGGGCCTCATCATTCCCCGGCTGAATCTCCATCTTGTCATAATCAAGAGTTCTGGCATCTACTCTGGCAGGAGTACCGGTTTTAAAACGCATCAGCTTGATGCCTGCATCCAAAAGGGACTGGGACAGCTTTTCCGCTGAGCGCTGACCGCTGGGACCACCGGAATATGTATGAAGACCTATAATAATCTGGCCCTTTAAATATGTTCCAGTAGCCAGAATAGCCGCATCACAAAGATACTCCTCCATATTTTCAGTGATAATTCCCTTTATTTTATTATCCTCAATAATGAGCTTATCGATCATCAGCTGCTTAACATCAAGATTTTCAGTATTTTCGCATACTTCCTTCATGCGGAACTGATAATGCTTTTTATCAGCCTGGGCACGTATAGCATGAACAGCAGGTCCCTTTCCAGTGTTAAGCATCCGGAATTGAATACAGGTCTCATCTGCATTAATACCCATCTGGCCACCAAGAGCATCCAGCTCCCTTACCAAATGCCCCTTGGCAGGACCGCCAACAGAAGGATTGCATGGCATAAGGGCAATATTATCCATACTAAGAGTAGCCAACAGAGTATTACAGCCCATACGTGCAGAAGCCAAAGCAGCTTCTACTCCAGCATGGCCGGCACCAATTACAATAACATCATATTTTCCAGCTATAAACAGCTTGTTACTCAATTTTAATTCCTCCAATGGAACCGTTTATTTACCTATACAGAAATTTGAAAATATCTGATCTACAATGTCGTCCTCAATAGTTTCGCCGGTTATTTCCCCCAGCTTTTCCCAGGCACTGCGAAGATCAATAACTATAAAATCTTCGCTCATGCCCATATCGATTGTATTTATAGTTTCATCCAAAAGATTAGCCGTCTTGCGAAGAATTTCTCCCTGCCGTGCATCACAAAGAACCTGGCTCTCCGCAATATTAGTATGCCCGCCATAAACTATGTCCTTAAGAAGCATCTCAAGAGCTTCTTTTCCCTCACCGCTCTTGGCGGACATGGGAACAATGCCACGAATCCTGGCCTTATGGCAATTCTTTATTTTTTCACTAATAATATCTTTATTTGTATCAGCTGACAAGTCCATTTTATTCATTATAACAATGACATTGCCCGGACACTTATCCATAAGCTGAATTATCTCCTCATCCTCTGAAGTCAGCTTCTCATTGCTGTCAAACACGGCCAGCACCAGCTCTGCATCATTGGCATATGAATAAGCCTTTTCCACGCCGATTTTTTCCACGATGTCATCGGTATCGCGAATCCCTGCAGTATCAATCAGACGCAAGAGAATACCACCAATATTAACATATTCCTCAATACTGTCACGGGTAGTGCCGGGAACATCAGTAACAATGGCCCTCTCCTGCCCTAAAAGGAGATTCATTATACTGGATTTTCCCGCATTTGGCTTACCAATAATAGCGGTTTTAAGTCCATCCCTCAAAATGATACCCGTATTGGCTGATTCCAGAATTTTCCTTATTTTATCCTGCAACAGCTTTACCTTTTCACGGGTATCCTCCATTTCCATTTCCTCAATATCATCCTCGGGGAAATCAATGGAAGCCTCAAGATGGGCAATAATGCTTAAAATATCATTACGAAAAGCCTTTATTTTATCGGAAAAACCACCGGAAAGATGGTTCATGGCCATCTGCAGGGAAGCCTTGGTTTTGGCATTTATTACATCCATTACGGCCTGGGCCTGACTTAAATCCAGTCTGCCATTTAGAAAAGCCCGCTTGGTAAATTCTCCCGGCTCTGCAGCCCTTGCTCCCATGCGGTATGTCAGGGTCAGTATTTCCCGCATAACAATACTGCCACCGTGGCACTGAATTTCCACCACGTCCTCGCAGGTATATGAATTTGGAGCATTCATCACAATACAAATAGCTTCATCAATGATTTTTCCCTGTTCATCCTGGACCCTACCATAAATCGCTGTTCTGTAACCATACTCCTTAATGGACTTTGCAGCAAATGGTCTGAAAATCTTATTGGCAATGGAAATGGCATTTTCGCCGCTGATTCTAATAATGCCAATACCGCCCTCTCCTGGAGCTGTAGCAATGGCACTAATGGTTTCATCCATCATTTTTTTATCCTGCATAAATCCTCCAAATTCATATTTAAAAAATATAGAAAAGGCTGTCCCCAAAGGTGAGACAGCCTCTATAAATCATATTTCCTGGAGAAAATTAATCTTCTCTTTCCTTACGCTCATGATAATCGCGACGGCCACCACGCTTCAGCTCAATTACAACCTTACGATAAGGCTCATCTCCGGAGCTATAGGTAGATACGCGATAATTATCCTGCAACGCCATGTGAATAATCTTTCTTTCGTGACGATTCATTGGCTCCAGAACAATGCGTTCTCCAGTTCTTCTTACCTTGTCAGCCAATCTCATAGCCAGACGGCGCAGGGTATCCTCACGACGGCTTCTGTAGTTCTCAATATCGATAATAACGCGAACCTTATTATCGGTGAGACCACGATTGGCAGCCAGATTTGAAAGGTACTGCAGAGAATCAAGGGTCTGACCGTGCTTACCAATCAAAATGCCCAAATTATCGCCAATAAGATTGAAAATAGTACCATCCTCAGACTCGCTCTTTTCAATCTTTATATCCAGCTTCATAGCCTTAAAAATATCACCAAGGAATTTTTCTGCCTTCTCAATAGGTGAGAGTTCACGAACTACAGCCTTAACCCTTGCAGGCTTACCACCAAGCAAACCCAGGAACCCCTTAGTTGGCTCCACAACCTCTACAAATTCAACAAAAGCAGGGTCAACACCTAGCTCACTCAAGGCAGCCTGTTTTGCTTCATCAACTGTTTTACCAGTCTTCTCAACTTCTAAAGACATTAAATCAAGCAGCCTCCTTCTGGTCTTCTTTTCTGAACATATACCACTGCTGAGCCATCTGACATATATTCATTACTACCCAGTACAGTACCAGACCTGCTGGGAAATTAATGGAAATATAACCAATAAATATTGGCATAATATACATCATCATCTTCATCTGCTGATTTTCCTGACCATTCATTGCCATGGACTGACGCTGAGCCAGATAAGTAGTCAACGCAGAGAGAAGAGGCAAAATGTATGTAGGGTCGGAATCAGACAGGCTTGACAACCATAAGAAGGTTGGATCACCGGAATACTCCAATCCGTACAGAGAATAATAAACACCCATGAGGATTGGCATCTGTACCAGAAGTGGCAGACATCCTGCCAAAGGATTTACTCCGGACTCCTGATAAAGCTCACCCATCTTCTGCTGCATAAGCTGTGGGTTGTTCTTATAATCCTTCTGGATTTTCTTTAATTTTGGCTGAATCTCCTGCATTGCCTTCATTGACTTAATCTGCTTTGCGTTTAAAGGATAAAGGCAGAGCTTTACGCAGATTGTCATAAGAATAATGGCAACGCCATAATTAGGAAAGCCAACCGCAACAGTAATGTTGTAAAATCCATCCATTATAAGGCGGAAAAGATTTACAACAGGCTCAAATGCCGATGCTAAAAAATCCAATTTAACACATCCTAATTTCTACAGTAAAACTGTCAAAAATAAAATCCTATTTTACGGAACCGGATCATATCCACCTTTATGAAATGGATGACAACGAAGAATTCTCTTTATTGCCAAATATCCACCCTTCACGGGTCCGTATTTTTCAATAGCAATCATCGCATATTCCGAACAGGTAGGAACATAGCGACAGGAAGGCGGCTTAAGTGGTGAAATATAGGAGCGGTAAAACTCGATCATGAATAACATGAATTTTTTCACCAATTATTCTCATCTCCCAAAAATTTCGGCCTTTCTGCCCAAGTTGAGAAAAGCCTTTTCGATAACATTGTATTTAACTTCCACAGCTGGTTTTCTGCCAACCAAGAGAATACAAATATCTTTCTTCATATCCTGCTGGTGCAACCGGTAACACTCACGCATAAGACGCTTGACTCTATTACGCGCTACTGCATTGCCCAGTTTTTTTCCGGCAGCAAAGCCAACCTTGTCCTCCAGCCCGCTTGCTGTAAAGACATACAATACTAAGTACCTGTTTGCATAGGATTTCCCAAAACGGTGGACCTTTTGAAAATCGTTCCTACGACGCAGGATCCGACTTTTAGGTAACTTGTACATGGCAAAATCCTCATTTCAGCAAATAGAACATAGAACCAGATACATAACTCACCAATATAATGAGTATAACTGGTTCTATAGAGAAAAATAGGCCACCGAAGTGACCATATTATTAAGCTGAAATCTTCTTTCTGCCTCTAGCACGTCTTCTTGCTAAAACCTGACGGCCACCCTTAGTCTTCATACGCTCACGGAAACCATGAGTCTTCTTCTTCCAATGATTGTTAGGCTGATAAGTCTGCTTCAATGTTGGCACCTCCTTATATTATTACGAGCAAAATACTCGGTCAAACCGCAATTACACATAGTCCTTGGATTTTAACTAACAAGATTATAGACCACGCATTATTGTAGTGTCAAGAAAAAATACTAGGCAGGCTGGGTATAAGTCAATATTTTTGTGGATAAATCATTCTTTTAAATCATATATGCACCATTTTTTGTTGATAACTTCAAGATATTCTGCTATGATTATGAAGGTATTTCACATACACTTATCAACAGAGTCCGAGCTATATTTTTCGGATATATTATATATAGAAGAAAAACATAAAAATATAATACATAAAATACTCAAACACTTGATTT
>NZ_JAZTZI010000021.1:0-8277 GCF_045637405.1 Anaerovibrio sp. | reverse complement strand
ATCAGGAGCTTTGGCAAGGCACCTCTTTTGGAAAATGCCCTGAGAATATCCATGGGCAACCGTGAGGAAAATGATGCTGTATTTAAGGCTGTAAAGGCCTTTGTGGAGGAGCAGAATTAATATGCGTACAGGAAAGGTTATCCGCGAAACAAAGGAAACTTCTATTGATTTAACCATCAGTCTTGATGGCAGGGGTGTATCCGATATTGATACCGGTATTGGTTTTTTTGATCATATGCTGAATCTCTTTGCTGCCCACGGACGTATGGATCTGGTTGTAGGCTGTAATGGTGATATCGATGTGGATGGTCATCATTCTGTAGAAGATATTGGTATTGCCTTGGGAGAGGCGGTAAAGCAGGCTTTGGGTGACAAGAAGGGAATTAATCGTTATGGCACCTTCTATTTGCCTATGGATGAAACGCTGGTAATGGTATCCCTTGATATAAGCGGCAGACCGTTTTTGGTATACGATGCCGGTGGTCCTATGGCCCCAATGATTGGTAAGTATGACACTGAGCTGACCGAGGAATTTTTGCGGGCCTTTGCCTTTAATGCTGGCATTACTCTTCATGTAAAGATCATGTATGGCACCAACTCCCATCATAAGGTGGAGGCTATATTCAAGGCTCTGGGCCACGCCCTTAGAACAGCTGTAAAAATAGATCCGGAGGCTGCGGATGAGATTCCTTCTACCAAGGGAATGCTGTAAGCTGAAAGGAGTCAATTTATGATTGCGGTTATTGACTACGGGGTGGGGAACCTTTTTAGTGTTGAGAAGGCCTTTGCCCAGTTTACTGATAATGTGAAGGTGACCAGCGACAAGGCAGAAATAGAAGGCGCTGAGAAGCTGGTTTTGCCGGGAGTCGGGGAATTTGGGGCCTGTATGAAGAATTTGGAGGCCTCCGGACTTATTCCCACTATTATGGAAAGAATCTCTGCCGGAGTGCCGCTTCTTGGAATATGCGTGGGCCTGCAGGTGTTGTTTGAGGGCAGCGAGGAATCTCCTGCTGCCAAGGGCTTGGGTGTTTTCAAGGGCATGGTTAGAAAAATCAATGCTCCGGGCTTAAAGGTGCCCCACATGGGCTGGAATTCCGTGGAATTTGCCCAAAAGGATTTGTGTTTATTTAAGGATGAGCCCGATGTACCGTATTTCTATTTTGTTCATAGCTATCATGCAGTTCCGGAGGATAGCTCCATTGTGGCTGCTACTACAGAATATGGTGAAAAGCTGACGGCGGCAGTAGCCAAAGACAACGTAATGGCCACCCAGTTCCATCCGGAAAAATCCGGGGATGTGGGTCTGCTGATTATCAAAAACTTTATCGAGAGTTAATATAGAAATTAATTTTTGCAAGGCGTTATTGGAAGGAAGATAATATGCTTATTTTTCCAGCTATAGATATTCGTGGAGGTAAGGCTGTACGCCTCTATAAAGGGGATTTTTCCCAGGAGACGGTTTTTGGTGAGCCAGAGGAAATGGCTGCAAAATGGGAAGCTCTTGGGGGACAGTATCTGCATCTGGTGGATTTGGATGGTGCCAGAGCGGGCAAATCCATTAATCTTGATGTGGTAAAGAAAATAATTGCCAAGGTCAATATCCCTGTGGAATTAGGCGGTGGCATCCGCACCATGGAAAATATTGATGAGGTCCTGGCTGCAGGGGTTCAGAGGGTTATTTTGGGCTCCGTGGCTGCCAAGAATCCTGCTCTTGTAAAGGAGGCCTGTGCCAAGTATGGAGAGCGGGTAGTGGTAGGCATCGATGCCAAGGATGGTATTGTGGCTGTGGATGGCTGGGAGGTTTCCGGAAACGTGGAGGTTGGAGCTCTTGCCAAGGAAATGGCCAAGGCCGGTGTGAAAACCATTATTTACACAGATATTTCCCGTGACGGCACTCTTGAAGGGGTAAACGTTGAAGCTACTGCCAAGCTAGCCAGAGAAAGCGGCATCAATGTGGTGGCCTCTGGTGGCGTTAAATCCATTGAGGATATAAAGGCCCTTCTGCTTTATGAAAAGGATGGCATAGAAGGGGTTATAGTTGGTAAATCCATTTACACAGGTTCCCTTGATTTATCAGAGGCTATTAAGGTTGCATTCAGGGCAGAGGAGTGATAAGTATGTACACTAAGAGAATAATTCCCTGCCTTGATGTAAAAGGAGGCCGTGTCGTTAAGGGCACAAATTTTGTGGGACTTAGAGATGCCGGTGATCCGGTGGAGCTGGCCCGTCGTTATGATGAGGAACGCTGTGATGAGCTGGTCTTTTTGGATATAACTGCTTCCAATGAACAGAGGGACACCATAGTACAGGTGGCCCGGGACTGTGCCTCTCAGGTGTTTATTCCCTTTACTATAGGGGGAGGTATACGGACACCTGAGGATATGCGTAAAATGTTGAAGGCCGAGGCGGATAAAACCTCGGAAAATTCTGCAGCAGTTAAAAATCCCGATATCATCCGACAAGGTGCAGAAATCTTTGGCAGTCAGTGTGTGGTACTGGCTGTGGATGCCAAAAAGACAGGTGATGATAAGTGGGAGGTATTTGTGAATGGCGGACGTACTCCTACGGGAATAGATGTGATAGATTGGGTCAGGAAGGGTACTGAATTGGGAGCCGGAGAAATTCTGCTTACCAGCATGGATGCGGACGGTACCAAGGATGGCTATGATATTCCTCTTACCAGGGCTGTTTCTGAGGCTGTTGATGTTCCTGTTATTGCCTCAGGCGGAGCAGGAAAGCTGGAGCATTTTTATGATGTGCTGACCATTGGAAAGGCAGATGCAGTATTGGCTGCCTCAGTGTTCCATTATGGACAGTTCACTATCAGACAGGTGAAGGAATACCTGCGGGATAGAGGAATAGAAATGAGATTTTAAAATATAAGGAACTAGCACAGTTGACTTCAGCGAGAGACTCTGGGCTAAAACTATTGTTTTGCGTTTTAATTAACAGCAAGAAAAGTCGAACTCGCTTCGCTCAAACAACGACATTTTCTCGCTGTGTAAGAATGCAAAAAATAGTTTCTTAACGCCCATCGCTCAATGCTTCAGTCAATCTGCACTTGTTCCTTAAATATCAATTATAAATGGCAGTGGCTCTTTTGCCTCTGTCAGAGGTAACTACAAATGGAGGGATACACTATGATTGACATTTCAATGATTAAATTTGATGAAAAGGGCCTGGTACCAGCCATTGTTCAGGAAGAAAATGGCCAGGTGCTGATGATGGCATACATGAATGCTGACTCTCTCCAAAAAACCATTGAAACGAGAACCACCTGGTTCTGGAGCCGTAGCCGCAAGACATTATGGAATAAGGGTGCTACATCCGGGAATGTGCAGGAGGTAAAGGACCTGTATTATGACTGTGATGGAGATACCCTGTTGGTTATAGTTCATCAGAAGGGTACTGGTGCCTGCCATACTGGTACATATTCCTGCTTTAGCGGTCGCAGGCTGCTGAACAATGAAAAGGCTTTGGCTGTGGTTGATCAGCCGGAGAAATATTATCTGGCCAATATCATGAACGAGCTTTATGATGTTATTAAGGACCGCCAGCTGAATCCAAAGGAAGGCTCTTACACCAATTATCTGTTTGAAAAGGGACAGGACAAGATTCTTAAGAAGGTTGGCGAAGAAGCTGTAGAGACAATTATTGCCTCCAAGAACAATGATAAAAATGAAATCATCTATGAGATGGGTGATCTCTGGTATCATTGTCTTGTGCTGATGGCTTACCACAATATCAACCCGGAGGAAGTTTTCTGCGAGCTGGTAAATCGTCATAATGGTGGTGATTATCATAAATTTACAGGTAAAACCGGTATTCGCCCCGTAGATTAAATTAATAATGTATTTAAAACGCCTGTCCTTTGCGTTATAATTATATGTAGTGATACTTTGAAGGGCAGGCGTTTTTTATGTACAAGGATATATTTAAGGCTTTGCGTGAGGCATCCCTGGTAAAAAATAATCTTAATACAAGAAAGATTAACCATAAAGAAGTGCCTATACCACAAAAGCCATATCCTGAAGATGCCCAGCTGATAGCTTTGCCGGAGCCGGATTATCTGGAGGATAAGGAAGTCAGCTTTTTGGAGCTGATGGAGCTTCGTTCTACTATTCGTGAATACAGTGAGCGACCTCTTACCATGAAGGAGCTGTCATTTCTTCTGTGGTGCACCCAAGGAGTTAAGATGGTGCTTCCTGCTGGTGCCACCAAGCGTACCGTGCCTTCGGCCGGTGCCAGAAACGCCTTTGAAACCTATCTTTATATAGATAAGGTTAAGGGCCTTGAAAAGGGGTTATACAGATTTTTGGCCTTTGAGCATGCACTTTTGCCAGTTGATACTGGGGATGATGTCAAGGAAAGATTGCAAAAGGGCTTCAATAAAATAAATATGTATGATGCTAGTGCCGTTACCTTTATGTGGGCGGCAGTTCTTGACAGAATGGACTATGCCTTTGGGGGAAGGTCATTGCAGTATCTTTATCTTGATGCTGGTCATGTATGCCAAAATCTTTATTTGGCTTGTTACACCCAGGAAATTGGATGCTGTGCTATAGGTCATTTTAATGATGAAGAGCTGAATCGCGAATTAGGCCTTGATGGGGAAGAAGAATTCATGGTCTATGCGGCACATGTGGGCAAAATCAGATAAAAGGGGTTGAGTTATTATGGCTCAGAATACAAGAGAGAGTTCTATTTTTGCACCAATGACAGGAAAAATAGTGGATTTAATAGAGGTGCCTGATGATACCTTCTCCAAGAAAATGATGGGTGACGGCGTGGCCATTATTCCAAAGGATGGTATGCTGTACAGCCCTGTAAGCGGTGTAGTATCTGTAGTGGCTGGCACCAAGCACGCTATTGGATTCCAAACGAATACGGGCCTTAATATTTTGGTTCACGTTGGTCTGGAGGGCCATGAGGTGGCGGACAAGACGACCATTTTACATGTCAAGCAGGGACAGCGGGTTCAGGCTGGCGATCTCGTGGCAGAGTATGATTTGGGGGCCTTTGAGGAAAAGGGTATTAATACGATTACTCCGGTTATTCTTGTAAATGAAGAAGAGGATGACACGGAAATCAAGGCCAACGTAGGGGATGTTGAAGCCGGTGCCGGTGAGATTTTTAAGGTCGTTGAAATAATAAAGGAAGAGCCCCCTGCCGAGGAGGAAAAGCCCGCACAGGAAGAATCTAAGGCTGCAGAAGCTTCTGACAAGGAAGTAAAGGAGCCACCAAAGGATGTATCCGTTATTGACGAGCTAAAAAATGAAAGCGAGGAGTTCCTTAAGGATTCCACTAACTGGGTTAAGCTGGGAGCGATGTTTGTGGGGCTCGTGGTAATAATGGTTGTTATTTTCGTTACCATAGGTGTATTTCTGAACAGTGGCGGCGGAGAGTAAAAGTAAGTATAGCAGTTGTGGAGGATTTTATGGAGCTGGAGCAGGATATTCAATATTTGAAGGGAATCGGACCCAAGAAGGCTCAGCTCCTTAAAAAGTTAGGTATTAGCAAATTATTTGATATGCTGACCCATTATCCACGGGGATATGAGGACCAAAGCAGTATTACTCCTATTGGAGGGCTGAAGCCAGGTGAAAAGTCTACTATTTCCGGCGTTATAACCTCTCTACAGGAAAAAAGAGCCGGTCGTCGTAATATGCTTATTCTTACCGCCATGGTTAGTGATGGCACTGGATTTGTGCAGATTACATGGTTTAATCAGCGGTTTTTAAAGGCGAAGCTAAAGGCTGGTAAAAAGGTTTTTGCTACCGGAAAGGTGGAGTTTGCTTTTGGTGGTCAGGGGCAGTATGCCATGAGTCAGCTTTCCTCCTTTGAGATAATGGACGCTGATGAGGATGAGACCAAGGGGCTGGGGATACTTCCTATTTACCCTTCCACTGATGCCCTTAACCAAAAGTTTTTCCGAAAATCTATCAGAGAGCTTTTAAATAGCGTGGATACAATTCCAGAGGTAATACCTGAAAATATTGCTAACCGTTATAGGCTATTGCCACGTGGTGAAGCCTTTTGGGGGATTCATTTTCCTGACAGCTTTGCCAAGGTTAAGCAGGCCAGAAACCGTCTGGCTTTTGAGGAGCTGTACCTTATACAGTGCGGTCTTATGATGCTGAAAAAACGGACGCAGGAGAAAAAACAGGGCATAAGACATGGGCTCAACAGCGTACTGGTGGAAAAGCTTATGGGAATACTGCCCTTTAAGCTGACCGGGGACCAGCGACGGGCCTGGAATGATATATGCAATGATATGGAGAGCTCTGTGCCTATGCGCCGTCTGGTACAGGGTGATGTGGGCTCCGGCAAGACGGTTATCGCTATGCTGGCCCTCGTAAAAACAGTAGAAAACGGCTATCAGGGGGCCCTTATGGCTCCTACGGAAATTTTAGCCAGACAGCATTATGAAGGTTTCGTAAAACAACTGGAGCCACTTGGATTAAAAGTGGCTCTTTTGTCCGGAAAGCTTACGAAAAAGCAGCGGGAGCAGATTTATGAGGAGCTGGCAGCTCAGCAAATAGATATTGTAATCGGAACCCATGCCCTTATTCAGGAGCAGGTGGCCTTTAAGAAGCTGGGGCTGGTGGTAACAGACGAGCAGCACCGTTTTGGCATCAATCAGCGGGCTGAGCTGGAAAAAAAGGGTATCCTTATGCCAGATGTGCTGGTTATGACGGCCACCCCAATTCCCCGTACCATGACTTTGACTGTATATGGTGACCTGGACGTGTCACTTATTCAGGAGCTGCCACCTGGCAGAAAGCCAGTGAGGACCTTCGTGCGCACTCCGGACAGGCGTGAGCTTATTTATAAATTTATGAGAGACGAAATTTCCAAGGGGCGTCAGGGCTATGTGGTGTGTCCTCTTATTGAGGACAGTGAGGAAAGCAATCTTTTGTCTGCTGAGGCAGTTTATGATGAGCTGACTCACGGTATTTTCCGGAATATCCCCTGCGGACTTGTTCATGGTAAGCTAAAGCAGAAGGAAAAGGAAGCCATCATGCAGGAGTTCTATGAAGGGCATATTAAACTGCTTGTGGCCACAACAGTTATAGAGGTAGGCGTAAATGTTCCTAACGCCAGTATGATGGTAATTGAAAATGCCCAGCAGTTTGGCCTGGCCCAGCTCCATCAGCTCAGGGGGCGTATCGGCCGTGGTGAATACAGCTCTTATTGCGTGCTGGTGACAGATGGGAAAACTGAAGTGTCCAAGGAACGTATGCGTATTATGGAGACCACCTCTGATGGCTTTGTATTGGCGGAGGAGGATTTAAAGCTTCGTGGACCGGGACAGTTCTTCGGTTCCATGCAGCACGGTTTGCCGGATTTAAAGATTGCTGATGTATTGCAGGATATAGATATTTTATTGGAGGCTCGCCGGGCAGCCCTTGAAACCATGGAAAACAGAGTGGATCTGGATTATGTACTGCCAATTCTGGAGCTTCAGTACAAAGAGCATTTTATGAATATTACCGATACATAATTAGTGTAAAAATAGTGAAAAAATAGTGAAAAAATTGCATCCTAAATAATGGCGTCATAACAGATACCTAACTATACTATCAACTCAAATGCAGGTTATCAACAGGCAATGCGGATAACCTGCTTTTTTAGTGGATAGCTTTCGGAATAATCATATGATAAATTTACCATTACATTTATCCTCTGTTTTCCCATTGGTAAATAAAAATTATTAATAATTGAAATAAAATACTATACTGTATCTGTATTTTATACAGTATTTTGTATACTTTGTTTTTGTTTATAAAAATGGGTATGCTTTTTATTGACTTGTATGTTAACCGATGTATAATTATTGGTATGATGAATTGGGGCGTATTCTATTTTTTAGATGTTAGGAGGTAATCATATGTTTAAGCGTGTTCTTATTGCTAATCGTGGCGAAATAGCTGTCCGTATTATCCGTGCCTGTCAGGAGCTGGATATCGAAACTATAGCTGTATACTCTGATGCTGATGCCGATGCCCTGCATGTCAGACTGGCGGATAAAGCCGTAAATATCGGACCAGCGGATGCTCAGGAAAGCTATCTTAATAAAGAAGCAATCCTTAACGCTGCAATTCAGACAAAAGCTGATGCTCTTCACCCCGGTTACGGCTTTTTGTCGGAGGATGCAGATTTCGCAGAACAGGTAACAGATGCCGGTATTACATGGATTGGGCCAATGCCGGAAACCATTCGTCTGGTGGGGGATAAGGATATCGCAAGAGCCTCCATAATGCCGTCGGGTATTCC
>NZ_JAZTZI010000020.1:0-11998 GCF_045637405.1 Anaerovibrio sp. | reverse complement strand
ACCTGATTCAGCACCAGCTGCTCCTTATGAGGCAATCTGTCCATGGCTTCCATAACCACATCAGAAGCCAAATGGATTTCAGCCAACTCCGTAACGGGGGTGCCTGTATCTGCCAGCATATCCAATTGGGACACACCAGATTCCATCTCTGCTTCCAGACAAGCAATATCGGCATTGCCCTCTTCCTTCATAAAGCGGTACATTCGGCCTCTTATGCGATAAACAGCAAAGAAACTGAAGGCCACGCCCCTGTCCGGATCAAAGCTTTCCACAGATTCTATCAAACCAACGGTGCCCTCCTGAATAACATCCATGATATTTTTCAGATCCTTAAAGGGCATAGCTGTCCTAAACACCAGTGGCTGATATGCCTCAATGATACGGCGGCGGGCCTCAGAGCTGTGATTATGCTTAAATTCATACCACAACTCCTTTTCCTCCGCCGGCTCCAGCATCTTAACCTTATTCAGTTCCTGCATATACTCAGACAGCTTCATAAAAACCTTCTTCGCTAAAACTTATCGAGTTATTCTTGCGTATCCCAAATCGCTGTATATCAGCCTTTCATTCTCCCCATCACTGTATGAAGGTGCTGTTGAGAACCTGAACTGGTGGGATAAACCAAAGGTATGGGCATGATCCTCATCAAACAAATACATAAGATTCAGATTATCTGTCAGCTCATATTCCACACCAGCCTTATAGTCGTTATTATTAACACTTTTGGCAAAGGTCAGCATGGTTCTGTCAGATATATATTTACCCAATTTGATATTATACACTTCCTCATAGTTTTTGTCGCCTGTTTTTTGACTGAGGAATTCTGAAGTATCCCTTTCCACTGAGAAAAGATCCAAATCAAGGGCATTCCTAATGGCATTTTCCACCTCGGAAAGCACTGTCATAGAAAGTCCCACGTTGAACATGGCGGCGAATTTTGCCGAGTCACTCATATTATTTCTGAAATCACTTCTCAGGGTAAGCAGTTGGATAATATTCTCCTCTGACATTGGTGGCGAGGACATCAGCCTAAACCGCATGTGTTCCACTGGACCATCAAGACTGACAAAGACCCTGGTGCTGGCCACCTTGGTGCCTGCCCTTAGAGTGATGGAAGGATAAAGGCTGTCACTTCTGTTAAACCTTATTGCACCCTCATAAATCTGGAAATTTGTTTTCAGATAATTAATTGTTCCACGCTTAACTGTAATAGCACCGCTGGTATGTGGCATAAGGGTTGTACCCTGGAAATGGGCTTCTCCCACCAACAGCAGATTTCCAAGATTAGCACTGACAAAACGGACGCCCTTGCCCAGCTCCACATCGAAATCAAGCCCCACTTCCGGCATTTCTGCGCTATCCGTAGGAATTGGTGGTGTAGAAATCACCACATTTTCCAAAAACAGTCGTCCGGAAATTCTAGGAATGGTTCTGGCGGCCACCGGTTCACCCTTAATAAACTCATCCGGCTTCTCCAGACTATCAATGTTAATGGTAGTTGTAAGTGGTCCCCTGAAGAAATTACACCGCACATCCAATCGATCGGCATCAAAGCCCAGATGATAGCTCACAGGCTTCAGGCCATCCATTTCCGCATAGCCCGTCATCTTGTAGCTGCCTTCACCCATCCTGCCAGTGAAACTCTCCAGCATAAAGGTATTTCCCAGCATGGACAGGCGTAGCTCCACATCAGTAACCGGATTTGCCACACCCTTTATTTTATATGCGCCATCTGTAACCACAATGTTTCCCTCAAAGGCAGGATGAGCTGCAGTGCCAGTAATATGCACTGTACCATCTGTTGGACCTACAGACCATTCCACATAATCAGACAAGGATGGCAACAGACTAAGGTCAGCATCCTCCAAGGATACCGTCAAATTCATTTGCTCATTGTCATTAGAGTCATCAGCCTGGAAAGCTCCCAAGGGAGTATATCCCGTCACCACTACTCTGTTGGAATTATTCCCCACCATTTTTTGGGCAACAAAAGGCTCAGTTATGTGAAGAGTTTTATCCTGTAACATAAGCTTGCCGGAAATACTGTCCAGAGCAGCTCCACGTACGCCGATTTCTTCACCATATAGGGTGATTTCGGCCATAGGGTTGGCAGTTTCTCCCGCAGCCTCCACATGACAGTTCACTTTACCGGTAATTTCCCCGGTATATCCCGCAGCTCCTGCCAATGCACCAGCATCAATATTGGTGGCATCTGCTGTCAACGATATATCACCATCCAAATCTATAGTGCCAAGGGCCGTAAATCTCCCCTGACTGCCTTCAGATCCCGTAAGATTCTTTATTTTGATAACTCTATTATCAAGGGTGGCATTGCAATACACATCGCTAAGTGGATATGTGCCGAAATAACCATCAGTAACATAAGCGCCAATTACCAGGCTTGGATTATCTGCCGTCCCGGCAATATTACAGTCGCCATTCAGCTTACCGGTGACCTTGTTGTTTTCCCAACCTGCTATAATCCCCAAAGACTGAATATTCACATTATTTAGGGTAATACTGCCGCCAATGGCCTCAGTCACGAAATTATAGCTGGCGTTAAGGGTATACTTTCCATCCCCCTGCTTCACATACATATTCTTGAAGAAAATTCTATGATTACGGTAATCAATATCCCCCGCCACCTCATTAAATTCCTCTCCCCGCAAAATCACCTCATTGGAGGATATAGTACCGTGGAAAATCGGCGATTCCACATTACCTGTCAAAGTACCAATGAAATTAATATAGCCGTCCAACGGAACAGGAGAACGCTTGTCAAAATCGTCCAGATTAATATCCTTGGCCTCCACGGTGATATTCATATCACCGCCGGAGGTAATAGTACCACTGCCAATATATGCCTTAATTCCCGGAGACAGGATATGTATATCCGTAAGGGTCAGCAGATTATTCTCGTAGGTATAATTACCAGTAATACTCTGAATAACAATTTCATCGCTGAACTTACCCAGCTTGTAATTGAAATGTCCCTTTACCTGCGGGTTATCCAGGGTGCCACTGACCTCAATCTCATTATCCACACTGCCTGTAAGTGGTATATCCACCTCTGCTGCCTTCAGCATATTTTCCATACGGGCATTTCTGGTAGAAACGGTAAGATGAACTCTCCTTTCACCCAAAAATCCCACAATACCATTTACTTCCCAACGGTTGTCATAATCACCTTCAATTATTAGGTCCTTTACACCAACTCCACGGAGTCCACCAATGGCCTTGCCATGAAGTCGCTTATATGGCTGGTCAAAGATAACACCCTCCCGGGCTGCAAAGGAAGCTCCCAATACAGGGTCATCCAAGGTTCCCTTCAATTTCCCCCTGAAATCGCTTAACCCGGAAACATCTGCCTCCGGAGAAATATTTCTTATAAGGGACAAATCAAAATCACGGCCATAAAAGCTTATATCAAGCTGCTCACCAAGAAGTAAATCACCCTGAAGCCCAATTTCGCCACCATTTTCAAGGATTGCACTGACATAATCCACATGGAGGTCTTTATTTTGATAAATAAAGGAGCCATCAATTCTGTTGGCTCCAATCCCCATATAGGAAGCCCCATCCGAAGACACTGTACCCATAACCCGGGTATTGCCAACATCATTTACATTGCCCGTAACAAAGAGATCAGCAGACACTGCTCCCCCTGCTTCACTTAATTCAAGAATATTGGCTGAAGCCTGGGAAAGATTAACCCCGTTGGCCTTCACCTTGGCCACGAAATCAAAGGTCTTGGCATCAAAATCCCCCTCACCGGTTACATGGCCTCCAAAAATATCACCACTTAACGCTGTTACAGATACAGCCTCATTTGCATATCTAATCCTGGCTGTGCAGTTGGTAAAATCATAACCGTTGACACTGCCCTCAGCTATTTTTACATCCGCATCCACCACAGGGCTGGTGGCATCCCCGGTCACCCGGGCATTAAAGGACACAGGTCCACTGTATGGAATATCATCTATAAGAGCTCCCGGCTCAAAGCCATCAGAGGCAACCGTCAAATCAAGAATCGGGCGCCCCTCCACAAGCTTCACCTTGCCCTTGGCAGTAGCCTTCTGCCCGGCAGTTTCCGCGTTCATAAACACCTGAATAGCCTTTTCGGTAAAGGTAAACAGTCCATTAATGTTTTCCACTTTCTTATCCAGAATAATTGCTTCGCCCTTCTGAAGCTCCAGCTGACCGCTGTAATACAGCTCCGAACCGACCTTTTCTCCTGTAACCACAGCTCTGGTTATTTTCCCCTTAATACTATCCGGCTTAACCATATCCTGTGGTAGGGTGCCGGATGGTATAAAGGCGGTATAGTTAGCCAGCTCCAAATCTGTAATTTCCACATTAAGGGTATCCTTGGAACCGCCGTAGTTGGCAGCCACCTTAACCTCTGCTCCCTGATTTTTGGCAGTACCCTCCAGGCGCACAGCAGGATAATTATCAAAATCCAAATCTGCCTGTAAATCCTCCACCAAAATATCCTGACCATTATAGGCAGCCTTCAGTATCCCGTCCTTAATATGCACCTTGCCGGTGAATTTACTGTCACTGGGCTCCTCAGACACCAAATCCTCAAAATTCCAGCTGCCATCACTGCGCTGATGGATATCTGCCTCCACATCAGTGATATACACGTCCCTAACGCCTTCAGAAACAGAGTTTTTAAACATAGCAAGGTAGCTGAAACCCACTTTGGCATCAGCTACCCTGGCAATTATCTTATCCTGCTTGTCGTAAACAGCTATATCCCGTATATCCACTGAATTAAAGGAATCCACCTTAACCAGGCCGATTTCCACCTTGGTATCCAACACCTCACTGGCAATGGAGGCTGCATTTTCAGCTGTTCTCTCCATAAAGGCAGAAGATGTGATATAACCGTAAATACAGGCCATTATAATAAACACTATGCCCAAAAGACCAGTGACCTTCCCCATAACCTTACGGTCCATTAAATATCCCCCTAGAAAAATCCCTGTAAAAGAAAACTGCCACGCAATAAGGTGGCAGTCACATACTTAATACCGCACATTGCAACTTAAGTATAACATAATAAACTATAAACTTTTTAAAAATTATATTAATTTTTTGCTAATTGCTCCTGCAATTTACTTACATCCAAATCCACCATGAGGCCCATGGCCCGATCCAAATCAGCCTTACTGTTATTATACTGATACAAGGTATTGTAATATTTGCTTTGGGCAGCAGTCAGCTTCTCCTCGGCATCCATTACATCAAGATTGGTACCCACGCCTGCGCTGTAACGGACCTGAGCGATTTTGTAGTCCTCCTGGGCCTTTTCCACAGCCACCTTGGCAGTTTCAATGCTCTTTTCTGCGGAGGTGAGATTCAGATATGCTGTGCGAACCTCCAAATCTCCGGTATCCCGGGCCTGCTGAGCCGCCTCCTTGGCCTTTTCAATAGCCGCCTTGGCCTGCTTAACCTTAGCCTGGGTTACATTGTTATCAAAAATATCCCAGCTAATCCCAAGACCAGCATACCAGCTATTTTGGCTATAGAAAGCATCTGCCGGGTTATCGTCTTCGCCAAAGGCCCTTTCACCAGCTATGGACTTAGATACCGAAGCACTCACCTTTGGTAAATTACCTGATGCTGCCACATCCCTCTGGGCCTCGGCAATTTTCACATTATAATCTGCCGCCAAAATATCAGGACGGTTCTGCTGGGCATACTCTGAGCACTGTTCCAGGGAAATCTCATAAGGTATATACCCAAGCTCATCCTTTAAATTCAGCTGAGTACCGCTTGGTACACCTACGATATTGTTTAAATTAGCAATAGCCAAATCATAATTATTCTGGGAAGAAACCAGATTCAGCTGGGCATTTGAAAGCTGTACCTCGGAAGCCAACAAATCCGACTTGGCCACAGTTCCCGCTGTATACTGGGCATTAACATTACGCAAATGCTCCTCCAGGGTTTTAACGGAATTTTGTGATACTGCTATCTGATTACGACAGTTAAGGGCATTATAATAAGCTGCCTGGGTCTTGGCCTTAATACTCTGCTTGGTGCTCTCCAAAGTCAGCTCGCTGGCATTCAGGGACAAATCCGCTGCCTTAATGGAACCCTCCAGCTGACCGCCGGAATAAATTGGCATGCTTACAGAAACGGTATTAGTATACATAGAATTAACATCAGCCGCACTATATACATTACCACCAATTCGACGGGCTGCACTGCTCCAGTTCAAAGTAGGGCCATGCTGACGACGGGCCACATGACGTGCCCATACTGCAGAATCATAATCATCAATGGCACTTCTTATGGTATGATTGTTGGCCATAGCCAAATTAACACAATCCTCAATATTTACATCCATGGTTTCAGCCATTGCCGTACCAGCCACCGACATGGTCATAACACCGCTGATTACCAGGGCAGTTAACTTTTTAAATCTATTACTATTCATTAATATAGATACCTCCTCTAGGGTAATATATTACTACCGATTATTGAAAAAAACATGAGAATCAGATTAAAAACATATTTTTAAAAGCTTCTCCGTAAACCAAAATATGTTGCCCTGGTTCTGCTGCGATTTATATCATTCATTTGGGCAAAAAGATAGGTATTAGGCGCCACCTCAAAGGAAAGGCGGGAGCGGAGCTTAAATTCATTTGGATCATAGCCATCCACTGAAAGCTGAACCTTATTGCCGCCGAACAAATCAATGCCCAACCCGGCCTTGCTGTCAATAATTCCGCCATGACCTCCAAAGGCACCGGAGCGGATACCTGCCTGCAAATTGAAGTAATTTTCCCGGCCAATATCGGAAACTCCAATTTTACCATAGCTGTTGCCACTATAAAGACCCACATCCATATTGCTGGACCAGTCGCGTTTGCCACCACTATACATGGTTTCCAAACCACCGCCCACCTTAATGCTGGAAATCCTGGACATCATGTTGTCCGCTCTTTCCGTAAGATTTCTGGTATTATGGATAGTCTGCTTTAAATCGTCTGCCACCTGAGGGTCAGTAACCACACCCTCCAAAGATTTGGCCATATTATTAAGGCGAATACTGGCCTCAGACAAATTGTTAACCGCCAGCTTCAGATTTTCCGCCGTGGTCCCATCACCACTAAAGGTATTTATCATGGACTCCACGCTGTTGGCACTGCGGGTTAAACTTGCCGTCATCACATTAAGATTTCTGGCCATATTGCGAATATCATCCTGGGAGCTTACTGCCACATTGGCAAGGGTGGAAGTCATCACATTCAGATTATCAGTTACCTGGCGCATATTCATGGAAATATCCTTTAATGCCGCCTTGGTATCGTTATCGCCGATAATATCATTCATATTGGCCAATAACTCATGCACCTGCTCAAGGGCCGCACTGACCCCCTGCATTACGTTATCAATACCCGTTTCCCCCTGACCTTCTACATAATCATCCGGCCGGAAGCAATCATTTAAATCGCTGTCCACCGCAGGCTGAATATTAACAAACTTGGCCCCCATAACACCATTGGAGGTAATAGTAAAGGCGGATTTTTTTGGAATTTTCACATCATCCTGAATTTTTACCCGCACCAAAACCCCCGGGCCGTTTGGACTTATGGCCTCCACACTGCCCACGGTTACACCGGCGTAAGCCACTGCATTACCGGGAGTCAGACCAATGGCCTGGCCAAAATTTACATAAAGATTATAGCTCTTGTCTCCCCCAAAACTAAAATTCGTAAGAAATACAAACACTGCCATTACCAGGGCCAAGCCCCCCACCGTAAAGGCACCAACCTTAACCTCTGTACTCACCCTTATGCCTCCTTGCCAATATACAGGCCCCGTAAGAAGGCCTTAACCCGCGGATCCTCTATTCTGCGGAAACTATCTACTGTATCTACTGCAATGAGCTTTCCCTCATAAATCATGGCGATTCTGTCAGCAATATGAATCGCACTGTCCATATCATGGGTTACCACCACCGAGGTTACCCCCAGTCGCTTCTGGGTGGAAATAATCAGCTCATCAATCTTGTCCGTCATAATCGGATCAAGGCCGGAGCTGGGCTCATCGTAAAATATAATCTCCGGCCCAAAGGCAATTGCCCTGGCCAGACTTACACGCTTTTTCATACCACCGGAAAGCTCTCCCGGCATCATGTTTTCCGTCCCTGGAAGTCCCACGACCTCCAGTTTTTCCTTAACAATCTCTGCTATTTTCTCCTCGCTGTAGTCCGTATGCTCCCTTAAGCCAAAGGCCACATTGTCCCCTACAGTCATGGAATCAAATAGGGCAGAATACTGAAAAACCATGCCCATATGAAGGCGAAGCTGATCCAGCTCCTTTTCCGGCATGTGGGCAATATCCTTATCCCCCAACCAAATTTTTCCCCCAGTGGGGTGATCCAGCCCTATCATCAGCCGTAGCAAGGTACTCTTGCCGGAGCCGGAACCACCAATAATAGCCAAGGTCTCCCCGTCTTTAATTTCCAAATTTATGCTGTCCAGTACCTTCTTGTCCCCAAAGGACATGGATACATTTTCAATTTTTATCATGGAACCTCTCCACCATTAATTAATACAGTACCATGGAAAGCAGTACATTTAACATAAAAATAACCACGATAGCACTAACCACCGACTTGGTGGTGGCCTTGCCTACGCCCTCGGCACCCTCCGGTGCCTTCATGCCATAATAACATCCCAACACCGCAATAACCACACCAAAAACGACGGCCTTCACCAGTCCCCCTGTAAGGTCGTTCAGCACTGCATATTCGGGAATGGAATTCACATACACATAGGAAGAAATGCCAGAATAATATTTGGCCACACCCCAGCCGCCTACAACGCCAATAACGTCACCGTATACAGTAAGCAATGGCACCATTATCATACAGGCCAGCATCCTCGGCACCACCAGATATCCCAGAGGATTGGTTCCCATAACCCGTAGGGCATCAATCTGCTCTGTTACCTTCATTGTACTTATTTCCGCTGTCATGGCAGAGCCCACACGGCCAGCTGCCACTACTCCCACCAGAACAGGGCCCAGCTCACGGCCAATGGCTATAGCTATAATACCGCCTACTGTGGACTCAGCTCCCATTTTAATGAACTCATTAGCCACCTGCAGGGTCATTACCATACCGGTAAACAGCATTGTAAGGGACACTATAGGCAGGGTGTCCACACCCAGATGGGACATCTGATGGATGACGTGACGCACCCGAATCTTCACGGGCATCTGCTTTACTGTCCCTATGAACAGCAGCATAACATCACCGATGAAATATAATAGCTCCAAAACTGAAGCACCAATTATCTCCAGAAACCTAACAAACATATATTATTAAGCCCTCATAAAAATCAATATTAAAACGTAATGATTATGAATATATATGTATAAGTATATAAATATGGCAGGTATAGTTTTCTTGAACGTTAGGCTGTGGTACGAAAAAAAAATTTTTAGTGCCACAGCTGGGTGAAAGAAAACTGTACCTGCCATAATACTATCACTTTTTAGCTTTATTCTCTACTATTTTTAATGTTGTGTGAATTACATTTTCTATTACATAGTCGGTGGCGGTACGCTGTACAGCCTCTATTGGCTTGGAATTATCCACCTTGGCCTTGTTACCATTTTCTGCCAGCTTTTTGGATTGCTTTATAGCCTCCTTGACTGCTGCCTTCTGCTGCGCATCAGTTAAAATAGGTGCTGCTGCCGGCTCCACCACAATATCATTATTGCAGGCAGTCTTCAGCATCTCCTTTATCTTGGCCTCAGTCTTGACATTCTGGTCCTCCTCCAGGGAAGCATCCCCGGCCTGCTGGGCCAACAGCAGCTTAGCTACATTAATCAGTCCACCGCCGTGCAGGTCAAGATTCAATGTCCCTGGCAGCTGGGTCTTCGGCACAGTATAAGGAACATCCACTGTTACCTTCTCCTGACGATAAGGCTTCAACGTAGTCTTAAAAATAACCTTATCACCGGCACATACCTCGGTTTTATCAGGGGTTGCCGATAAAATAGAAGCCGTCATACGCTGGCCGCCAATAAACACATCCACCTTTACATCATAGATGTTGGCTTCCCTCTCCTTATTGGTACAGATGGTGTTCAAAATCTCATTGAGCTCACCTACAGCCTGCTTGCCCACATCACTGCCATTATAGAACATATTTGTGCGCTCGATTACGCCATTTTCCCCCATATCGGTGCGAATGCGGAAATGAACCTTTGCTGTACCGTTAATGGCCCTGTCTATGGTCTTGTACATGGAGTCGTACACCATGGCAGTGGTCAGCAGAGGCACCACTTCTTCATCATAAGCAACAAAGGAGTGATAGGTCTGGGAATTAGCCAGATCTGTGTCATTTACCGTAAGAATCACCGGAACATTCTGAGGATATTCCCCCAAAATACCTGCTATGCCATCATATCTATCCTGATTTACACGGCCGATTATAGAGGTCATATGACCAATCTTCATGCCATCCAAAGGACCATGGGCTGTGGAGAACACATCTGCCCCGGTCATAAAATAATTTACATTTCCCCGGTCCGTATTTCCGTGACCAAAGGCCAGTATTCTTTTGCCATCCACGGCTGTTACCGTACCCATGGCACCCACGTAGTAATCTCCCACAATCTGGGCCACACCTACGGCACCACCTGGCTCCAAGTTAGCATTGTAATCAATGGTGGCAGGACCAGCATTGGAATTCCAATTGGCCACATCCCGCAGCTTTATTCCGGGAATCTTCTCTGAGAGGAAATCCACGCCCTTGCCGGAGAAGCCGGACACCAGCTTCCATGCCTTTTCCCTGTCCTGCTCTTCATTTTCTTTAGGAGCTTCCGCCTGCTTCTCAGTCTCTGCAACCTCCTTCTGGGCCTCCAGCTCTTCCTTGGTTATATAAGTATTATCCCTCTGTCCTTTATCAGCTGTCTTTTCTTCGATTACAGCCTCCTTGCTTTCAGGGGCAGAGTCATCTACAGAAGCTTTCTGGGTATCAGACTCGACTTCAGATTCTTTTTCTTCCTCGGCTTTGGCCTCTTTCTCTGCCTTCTTGGCCTCTTCCTCTGCCTTCTTGGCTGCTTCCTCACGAATCTTCTTCAGATCAATCTGTGGAGTCTGAGTCTTATTTTTATTATCCGGCAAATCCCACAGCTTCAACATATACTCAATAGGAGTTACCATAACCCGTTTATCAAGGTACACATTGCTAAAAGAGGCTGAGGCTGCACCAATGAGCTTGCCATCCACATAAATAGGGGAGCCGCTCATACCGGATACAATACCGCCGGTAGTCTTAATCATTTCTCCGGACAAATCAATGAGAATACGTGGAGAGGCCAGCTTGCTGCTGCTACCGTTGACTCCCACCACTTCCACATCAAAGGACTTAATTTCCCCGCTTTTGTCAATGATGGTATATCCCTTGCCTGTCATACCCGGAGTCACCTCTGTAAGGGGCATAATTTCCGGCATAGCGAAGGATATGGAACCCATTGCAAGGCTGAAGGCAATCCCCATGGCCAAAGCACGTTTCTTTAATCTATTTAAAAATCTATTTATGATAATCACCTCTTATGATTTTGCTATTTAACACATAAGCTAATTATAGCTTATATATCTGAAAAACAACAGTAACAATTTAATTCATCAGGAATAGATTAACACGACAGGGACGATTTTCTTTCACTCAGCTGTGGCACTAAAAATATTTTTTCCACCGATTTGAATAGCAATAAAAATTACAACTCGCTTCGCCGATCAAAAATGATGATGCTCGCTCAAACAAATAATTTTTCTTGCTAATGCAGGAATGGAAAAAATATTTTCTTACGTACCACAGCTTAATGTTCAAGAAAATTGCCCCTGCCGTTGTAAATTTGGCACTGTTGAAAAGATGGGGGCTGGTAGATTTAGCAATTAGTTCCGCTACGTTAAGAAATTTTTTGTTGCTATTCCTATGTAATAGTGGAAAAAATCATTTGT
>NZ_JAZTZI010000019.1:0-34794 GCF_045637405.1 Anaerovibrio sp. | reverse complement strand
GACCGCTTGGCCTCCGACTTGCTTTCCTTTTATTCACCTGGGCCGAGGTTATTCCACTATCAAAGATATCCCAGCTCAGTGCAACTCCGGCAGTCCAGCTGTCTGAAGAAACACTATCTGTCTTAAAGGCAGAGCTTCCGCCGATATTGCGGCTTACACCTGCATCCAGCTTAGGACGCATACCTGCTTTTGCAGCCTCCATTTCTGCTTTTTTCTGCTTTAGGTTATACATTTTTTGGAACAGATCAGGACGATGTAACAAAGCATATTCGTCACATTCCGGCAAAGAAAAGCCGTATTTTTCATATAAAAGCTGCTCCCGTGGTTCCGTTTCCGTTTCCGTTGGTAAGCCTACATCGTTATTAAATGTTGCAATAGCCACATTTAAATCATTGATTTTCGTTACCAGAGCCTGTTTACCCTCAGCCAATGAAACCTCAGAGCTAAGCACATCCTTTTGGGCAACTACGCCAGCCCTCATCTTGGCATTTACGTTATCCAAATGGGCCTGAAGATTATTGACGGATTCCTGATATACCTCAACTTCACTGCGGCACTTTAGGATATTGTAGTAATCTCCTGATACAGTATTGCGTATTTTTTGCTTGGTACGCTCCAAATCCAGTTCTGCTCCGGAAAGTCCCATTTCAGCGGCTTCGATGTTATTTTCTATTTTTCCGCCGGAATAAAGGGGCATGGACATGGAAAACTGATTTGTATACAGACCATCATGTTGCCAGCCTTCATAGGATTTTCCACCTACGCGATAAGCATGACTAGTCCAATTAACTTTAGGACCACCATTGCGGCGTGCTTCTCTCAAGCCCCAATAAGCGCTATCCAGATCTGCGCCACTTTCTTCGATAATATAATTGTTATCAAGGGCCATCTGTATACCTTCATCCAGAGTTATATCCACACGCTCTGCAGATGAGGTACCACAAGCAGTAAGCACAGCCAAAGCCAATGCAATAGCTCCAGCCTTTTTCCTTCTGAATTTCATATAGAACATCCCCCCCTGTGTTCAAGCGAACAAAGCAATATAACGAGCTGAAACGCTAATTGGAAGATTTTTCTTCTGAAAGAAGAAAAATTTGAACAATGGCGTTATAAAACCTGCTGCATGAAATATAGAAAATAATTGCATACATAACTCATTTACGATATTTCTACCTTTTAAAGATAAAATCCTGCATTTGTATGAAAAATCAGACAATTATATGGAAAAAAATTTATACTTATCCAAAAAAAATCCCCAACTGTTAAAACAGTCAGGGATTAAAATTTATCTCCTATAATTACATGAAATTAGTTTTTTAGATTTCCAAAGCTGCCTTGGCCAGCCTGTCTGCCAGCTCATTTCCTTCTACCCCGGTGTGCCCGGCCACCTTTACAAAGGTTACCAAATTCTGCCGTTCCTTCATAAAGGCGGCATAATGGGCAGTTAAAGGTGTATTGGTTTTCCAATGGCCAAGGGCCCACTCGGAAATTCCCACATAATCATGACAGATTGTAATATGGTCTATGCCCTGAGCCTCAGCCCACAGCACCGCTTCCATGGCTCCAGCCACCTCACCGGCCACGTTATGGAGCTTGGCAGCCTCATCAGAGGTTCCCTTGCCATTGGCCTTGAATATCAGCTGATTATTTTCATAGATAGCCATCCCCCAGCTGTATTCCCCATTGAAATAGGATCCATCCACATAAGCTATCACACCTTCAACCGGAGCCACCAGAACTTCCTCATCATTCATATAGGCCTCAGCCTCAGCCTTGGTGACAAAGCCCTTGAACTTGGCCCCCTTAAAGCCAACGGTCTGTTTCTGACACTCAGCCCAGGTGGTATAAATCCCCGGCTGACGGCCCTGCTTTACAGCATAAAACTTTTTTTGAGCCATTATCTGTTCACCAAATCCATAGCTGTTTCCTGTGCCTCATGGAGAATTCTCTCCTCGTCCATGGTGAGAACAGTGCCCTTTTCCATAATAACCTTACCATCGCAGATTACAGCATCCACGGAGCTGGAGCTTGCGGAATATACCAGCAGGGATACAAGATCATGACGAGGGCACCAGTCAGCACGGTTCATGTCATAAAGAACAATATCAGCCTTGTAGCCAGGAGCCAGCTTACCCACCTTATCCAGCAGAAGGGCCTTGGCACCGTTTTCAGTACCCAGCTGGAGAGCCACCTTTGCTGGAACTGCCAATGGATCTAATTCATTCACCTTGTGAAGCATTGCTGCCAGACGAACCTCCTCCAGCATATCAAGGTTATTGTTGGAGGAAGCGCCATCAGTACCCAGAGCCACATTTACCCCTTCTTTCAAAAGGCGAGGAACTGGGGAAACACCGCTGGCCAGCTTCATATTTGAGCCAGGATTATGAATAGCGGAAATATTATGCTTCTTCATAATGGAAATATCCTCATCATCCAGCCATACGCAGTGGGCGGCGATGGAAGGCAGCTCGAAAAGGCCAGTATCTTCAATATACTTGAATGGACGCTTGCCATACTGCTCCTGTATCTGTTTGATTTCCGCCTGGGTCTCATTCATGTGAATATGAATTGGAATCTGATGCTTTACTGCCAATTCCCGTGCATATTCACAGAACTCAGGAGGACAAGTATATGGGGCGTGAACACCCATCATAATTGTAATAAGGCCATCACCGGCACCATGATAATTCTCAAATAACTGAACATTGTCCTCCAAGATCTGACGACCTGCAGGGAACAATCCAATGGCACCCCGGGCAATTACACCACGAATACCAGCCTTGATGGTAGCCTCGATAACGGACTCCATGTGAGGACCATACATATCTGCATAGGTGGTAGTACCAGTTTTAATCATCTCCAAAAGAGCCAGCTCGCCACCTACACGAATATCCTTTTCCACCATTTTGGCCTCTGTTGGCCAAATACGGTTATTGAGCCAATCCATAAGCTCCATGTCGTCACCGTAGCTTCTTAGCATGGTCATGGAAGCGTGAGTATGACCGTTAACAAATCCAGGTGCGGCAAAGTGATTACTGCCGTCTACAGTGCGGTCCGCCTTAAAGTCAGCCGGAATATCACCAATAGCAAAAATCTCCGTATCCTTTACGGCAATATCAGCCACCTTACCACTATAATCCTCCATCAGGACATGGGCGCCCTTAATAAGTAAGTTGCTCATCGTTTACCCTCCATATTAATTCGCACATTCATTCTGCCCTATAATTTTAACATAATTGGACATTTTTATATATATTTTTCAAAAACATATATAAATCAGCGATCAACAATGTTCTTTTATCCATCACCCGTTATAGCCGTACAAGTGATTAATAGTCAGGGTACCATTTCTTTATCTGCTCAGTGGGAATCTCGAAATGCTGATAGTCCTTTTCCTCATCCCAGTCGCCACCCCATTCAAAGCCATTTTCCTCAAACAGGCAGACACAAATATCATCCTTGGTAATTTTATAAGGATAATCCTTTTCCCTGTCACAATATTCCTTGCCATTGTCCGGTACAATATAAATACTGCCATCATCCAAGGTCTTTATATAAGGGTTGTACCGCGGATTGATATCCACTGCCAACCCAAGGCCATGCTTGGATATGCGATTAGTGTGGGCCACTAGACGATAATTGAAGCTGGAGCCGTTGTTATCCGCCATGGAACGGTCATCGTCCGCATCATATTCATCAATGAGACGAAACTTCTCCATCGGATAGCCAGCCTCATAAAGCTGTTTAAAAATATCTATAAGACGGTCTGCAATATGAAAATTGCACACCATTTCCCCCTCCAGGGTTTCCCCTGCAAGATTCTTATGTAAAAAGTGAATATACCGCAGCTCCATTACCGGCAAGGTACAGCCCTTGGCAAAGGACTTTCCCTCCATCTTTGTAAACAGCTCAGGAGAAATCTCCTCAATATAAAAATCAGTATCCATATTTGCACCCTTCCTTAGATTTTACTAACTGGATACATCCAGCAATTTTTATTTAGTGGAAAACGCACATTTTAAGTACATGGTCAACGCGCCTCCGAGTAATTTAAAATCTCATTTTATTTTACTCGTTTTTTTGTTTTTTTCAAACCAATCCAAGAACTGGACAAGAAATAATACAATATTAAAAGGGATATGACTCTGAGGTCGCATCCCTTGTTTTTTATAGTTTGTTACTTTTTCATATCATCGATGGTGAAGTTGAAGTAGGTCTTTGGATAAGGCTCATTCTTCAGGAAGAAGTGCCACCACTCCGTATCAATTGGTTCAAAACCATGCTTAATCATTGCTTCACGTAAAATCATGCGGTTTTCAAACTGTTTCTTGGTAATCTGTTTATTTTTTGGAATTGATTTACCTTCAAACTTACCGGTATATACCCCGGTTTCCGGGTCACCGCACCAGGTAGGATGGCTTTCCAAGCCGAAGTGATCGAAGGTGCCACCCATATCCACTTCTTTACCGGTGTTCATATCAAACAGGGTTAAATCAATGGCGGCCCCCCGGCTATGACCGGATTTAGCATCTATATAGCCATCAGCAAACAACCTTGTCTTGTCCACCTCCGGGTAGAAATAGTCCTTCATGCGTTTATCGTCCAAATCCTTTGCCCAGGCCACGAAATTATCGACGGCCCTCTGTGGACGATAAGCATCATATACCTTCAGCCGATAGCCTTTTTTCATTACATCATCGGATACTTCCTTTAAGGCCGCAGCTGCTTCCCGGGACATCAATATACTTGGCTGTGTGTAGCCATTAATTCGGTCACCTACAAAATTGTAGGTGGAAAAGTACCGAACCTCCTGAATAATGTCTGGCACCACATCCGACAGCACTACAAAGCCCGTTGGGTCATTTACATTTACACTGCGGGCAGACATCGTTGCCACATCTGCATTAGCCGCGTCAGCAGCCTGAGCATGGATAGGCAAAAATACCCCAGCAGCCAATATCATTCCACCCATAAGACCTAAGAATTTCTTATTCATGTTTATAATCCCCCTTAACACTTTTATACTACCATGATTTATTCTTGCAAAAAGTTCATTTTCCTTCTAAACTACCAAAATTCCATCTTTGATTGACATATTAATCATAATGTGGCAGTTTGTCCCAACGCTTCTTCTCTTGTCTAAATCCAGGATCTTGCCAAGTAAATAAAATGGAAATAGAAAAAAAATAATAAATAGAGTATAATTTATATCGACGTAGTTAATTTATTCTAACACTTAACAGGAGTGAAGAAACGATGAAAAAAAGGACATTATTAATGTTTTTTGCTCTGCTTATGTGCCTTGGCATAATAAGCGGATGCGATTCCAACAATGGTTCCTCAGACAAGACTATTTCCATGGCCCTGTCCAACGAACCATCCTCCCTTGACCCTGCCATGACCTATGGCCTCACTGAGGGTACAGTTCAGCTACAGCTGTTTGAAGGACTTACCCGTCTGGATGAAAAAGGGGTTGTCCAGCCAGCTCTGGCAGAAAAGTGGGAAATTTCCCCTGATGGTCAGACCTACACCTTCCATTTACGTCAAGGCATAAAATGGTCGGATGGTACCCCAATAACCGCCAAGGATTTTGTATATTCCTGGTTGCGTGTACTGGACCCGGCCCTGGGCTCCGGCAATGCTTATATGCTGTTTAATATCGCAGGTGCCGAGGATTATAACAGTGAAAAGGGCTCAGTAGAAAAGGTTGGGGTAAAAGCCCTTGATGATAACACTCTTGAAGTAAAGCTGACTGAGCCGGCAGAGTATTTTCTGGATTTGACGGCCTTCCATGCCTTTTATCCTGTACCAAAGCATATTGTAGAGGGCAAGAGCGACACCTGGGCCAGCAATTATGATACCATCGTCGGCTGTGGTCCATTCAAAATCACCAAGTGGGATCATTCCAGTGAAATCGTTTTGGAAAAGAATGAAAATTATTGGAATCCAGATGTAGTTGCTTCCAATACTATAAAGATGCCTATCAGCGAATCTAAGAGTACCCGTCTCACCATGCTGGAAAGCAAAAATACGGACATGGTGTTGGATCCGCCACCAGCTGATGAGGACAGATTGAAGGCTCAGGGCTTGTATAAGGTAGAGCCACAGCTTGGAACTACCTACTATGTATTCAATGTTACCAAGGCACCATTTGATAGGCTGGAGGTTCGCAAGGCCTTCGCTATGGCTGTTACCCGTCAGGACTTGATTGACAAGGTTATCCGTAACGGCAAGACCGCAGCCAACACCTTCGTTCCTATAGGAATTGTACACGATGGCAAGGATTTTGCCAAAGAAGGCGGTTCCCTCATAGTTGAGGATGGGGCTCAGGCCAAGAAGCTTCTCGACGCTTCCGGCTATAAGGGTGAGCCTGTTACTATTCTGTACAATACCAATGAAGTTAACAAGGCTATTGCCGAGTCCATTCAGGCTATGTGGAAAAACACCCTCAATGTCAATGTAGAGCTGATGAATCAAGAAACCAAGGTATTCTATGCCTCCCGTGAAAATGGTGAATATCAGGTTGCTACTGCCAACTGGATAGCCGATTTTGCTGACCCGGTTAATTTCCTTGATGTATTTACCGCCAAGGATAATGATGCCCAGTACCACAATGAGGAATACAACGCTATCATGAAGGCTGCCCACAAGGAGGTTGACCCGGCCCGTCGGTTGGTTCTTCTCCATCAGGCTGAGAAAAAGCTCTTCGATGATTGTGTAATTATTCCACTCTATTACACCTCTCAGGTAATTGCCGTTGATCCAAATTTCCAGGGTTATTTCTTTACCCCAATGGGTATTCCGGATCTGATTAAAGCATATAAGACAAAATAATTTCAATAAAGTTTAGATTATAATGTCAGATATAAAAAATGAGCTCTGCCAACTGGCAGAAGATTATAAGGATACCTTTAATAATATTGCCGATTATATTCATGACCATCCGGAGCTGGGCTGTAATGAGGTTTTGGCCTCCACCTATCTTAAAGAGCTCTTATCAAATGAGGGCTTTATGGTGGAGAATATCCTGCCGGACCAGTTCCCTACCGCTTTTAAGGCTTCCAAAGGCCAAGGGAATATTCATATTGGCTTTTTGGCTGAATACGATGCCCTGCCGGAAATTGGTCATGGCTGTGGTCACAATCTCATAGCCGCCATCAGTACCACGGCGGCTATGGTTTGTGCCAGCCAGCTACCGAATGATGTCACAATTCATCTCTTTGGCTGCCCGGCGGAGGAAACCATTGGCAGCAAGGTAATGATGAGTGAGGCGGGAGTCTTTGATGGATTGGGAGCAGCCCTTATCTGTCATCCTGGCAGTGAAACCACCTTTGGGGGAACCTCATACGCCACTCACCCACTCCAAATTACCTTTAAAGGGAAGCCTGCCCATGTTGCTGATCCGGATTATCACGGCATAAATGCCCTTGATGCGTTGGTTGATTTCTATCAGCGGCTAAGTGAGCTGGAAAAGTCTTTTACCCAGCCCTATATTTTAGGAAAAATTATCACCGAGGGTGGTACGGCACCTAATATAATTCCTGAACGGGCGGTGCTGCGGGCCACCATTCGTTCTTTAAGTACCACATACCTTGAAAAAACCATGCTGCCCCAGATAAAAAGCTTAGCTAAAGAGGTTGCTGAAAAGCATGGTACAGAGCTGGAAATGATTCATTATGAACCACTATTTAAGGATATGGTGAATCATAAGCTGTTGGAGAGCTACGCCAGGTCTAATTTTACGGCACTTGGTATAGAGGATATCAAAACGTATCCTGATGATTATGCCGACGGCTCAACCGATGTGGGTAATGTAAGTCATGTGGTTCCCACCATTCAGCCAGAAATAAAAATCGGCGATGATATTGCTGCCCATACTCCTGAATTTGCGGCAGCAGCCGGCAGTCAATACGGCAAGGATATGGCCCTAAAGGCCGTAAAGGGTCTGTGTATGACTGTAGTTGATATACTAGAAAAAGGACTTCGCTAATTGCGAGGTCCTTTTACTTTTAATATGTATGACAGGCTACCCTATGCCCATGTATTTCTTTCATCACTGGCTTTTCACTGCGACACTTATCCGTTGCCTGTTCACAGCGTGGTGCAAAGGGACACCCTTCACCGTTATATGTACCAACCTCACCCTTTATCAGGGAAATATCCTGCTGAACATCAGGGTCTGGAACTGGTATCGCCGCCAACAGTGACTTGGTATATGGATGCATTGGGTTGGAATACAATGAATCGGCGTCGGCCAGCTCCATAATAGCTCCCATATACATAACAGCCACCCTGTCACTGATATATTTTACCATGGCCAAATCATGGGCAATGAAAAGATAGGTCAGTCCCAATTCCTTTTGTAATCTTCTCATAAGATTAACCACCTGGGCCTGAATGGATACGTCCAAGGCGGAAATCGGTTCATCGCAAATAATAATATCAGGATTTACAGCCAAAGCCCGGGCAATACCTATACGCTGCCGCTGTCCACCACTGAATTCATGGGGAAAACGGTTGGCCTGCTCCCTGCTTAGACCAACTAATTCCAGCAATTCATAGACCCGTTTCTGTTTAGCCTTATCGTTATCATATACATGATTTATTTCCAAAGGCTCAGCAATAATTTCTCCTACGGTCATTCGGGGATTCAGACAGGCATAAGGGTCCTGAAAAATCATCTGAATCCGCTTTTCGGGTCCATTGGTTAAGTCTAATTTTTCCCCTTTAAGGTAGACCTCACCCTCAGTTGGTTTATATATTCCCATAATGGTTCTACCGGCAGTGGTCTTGCCACAGCCGGATTCTCCCACCAAGCCAAGGGTTTCCCCTGGTTCAATATCAAAGGAAATACCATTTAATGAATAAGCATATTCTGCAGGACGGCCCCAAAAATTCTTTTTGGTAACGAAGAGCTTCTTTAAATTTTTAACTGAAAGCAAGGGCTTGTTATTAGGAATTTTTGTATTATTCATCGTGCCCCTCCTCTCTGTCACGGGATGGAAGCCAACATTCCACAAAATGCTCCTTACCCATATTTTCGTAATCCGGGCGACAAGCAGCACAAATCTTCATGGCATCACCACATCTAAGGGCAAAGCTGCAACCCTTAATATCATAAAGTAAATCAGGAGGATTACCCTCAATAACAGGCAGCTCAGTATCATCCACCTTATCCACCCGTGGCAGGGAGTTTAAAAGCCCCCTGGTATACGGATGCTGTGGGTTATGGAATATTTCACCTACGGGACCGGACTCCACAATGCGGCCAGCATACATTACATTTACCCTATCACAAATGCGGGCAATAACCCCCAAATCGTGGGATACCAAAACAATGGACATATTCATTTCCCGGCGCAGTTCATCCAATAGGGCTAAAATCTGGGCCTGAATAGTAACATCCAATGCGGTGGTAGGCTCATCGGCAAATAACAGCTTAGGCTTACAAATTAAGGCCATAGCTATCATTACCCGCTGACGCATACCACCACTAAATTCGTGGGGATAAGCCTTCATCCGCTCTTCCACCTTAGGTATGCCAACCCGCTTCAAGAGGGCCACTGCTGTATCATAGGCTTCCTTTTGACTAATACCTTGGGCCTTGATGATGCCTTCTGTCATTTGCTGGCCAATGGTCAATACCGGGTTCAAGGAAGTCATGGGGTCCTGAAAAATCATAGCCATGGAGGTACCGCGATAATTGGTCATTTCCTTGTCGGAAAGATTAGTAATATCCTGATTTAAAAGTTTAATGCTTCCGTCTTTTATAAAGGAGTTCTCCTGAGGCAGGAGTCCCATTACGGCATGGGCAGTTACACTTTTACCACAGCCGGATTCCCCTACAATGCCCACGATTTCACCTTCGTCCACATTCAGGCTTACGCCGCGAACGGCATTAATATCTCCCCGATAGGTATGGAAGCCAACGGATAAATCTTTAATTTCTAAAATCATATCTAGCAGCTCCTCCTATCTTAACGGCGCATTTTAGGGTCCAGGGCATCCCGCAGGCCATCACTAAAGAAGTTGAAGGCCAGCATGGTCAAGCTGATGGCCACGGCTGGGAAAAAGAGCTGAAATGGGAATGCCCGCATGGTATTAATGCCATCGGAGCACAATACGCCCCAGCTGGCCATAGGAGCGGAAACACCAAGACCAATGAAGCTCAAAAATGCCTCGGTAAAAATGGCATCAGGAATGGATAAGCTCAGAGAAACAATGATTACTCCCACCGCATTAGGAATTAAATGCTTGAATAAAATCCGGCGGGAGCTGGCTCCCATACTGCTGGAGGCCAATACGAATTCCTGCTCCTTAATTTTCAATACCTCACCGCGAACAATACGGGCCATTTGCAGCCAATAGCTGATACCCAGGGCAATATAAATATTCAAAAGCCCTGGCTTAAAAACCACCATGAGCAAAATAACGTACAAAAGGGTAGGAACACTGTAGAGAATATCCACAATATTCATCATAATACGGTCAGTTCTGCCACCTATAAAGCCAGAAATGCCTCCGTAAATTACCCCGATAAACAAATTAATCAGACTGGCCACCACACCAATGGACAAGGAAATTCTGGCACCGTACAGGACACGAATAAACATATCACGGCCCAGATTATCAGTACCGAAGAAATGCTCCATAGATGGAGGCAAATTGGTTTGGGATAAGTCCTGATCCGCATAGGAAATGTTGGATACCATTGGAATAATAATGGCAGACAGCATCATTAAAAGGATAAATCCCATCCCAAGCATAGCAGCCTTATCCTTTTTTAGGCGAGCCCAGGCATCCTGCCAATAGCCAACAGAGCTCTTTTGTTCCTCCTCCGAGGTCTGTATATAAACTGAACGGTCAAGGGGAGAAAAATCATATTGTGTATTCATGCTTAATCCTCCCTATCGCCTATATTAATTCGTGGGTCCAAAATTGGATAAATAATATCAACCAGCATATTCATAAGAATAATAATGGCACTGTAGAATACAGTAACACCTAAAATAACCGTGTAATCCCGGTTATAAATACTGGTTACAAAATAACTGCCCAGACCCGGAATAGCAAAAATGGTTTCAATAACAAAGCTGCCAGTCAAAATACTGGCCACCATGGGACCAACGTAGGTTACTACAGGAATAAGGGCGTTAGGCAGGGCATGCTTAAACAGGATATAGCTGGTGCTAAGTCCTTTGGCTTTAGCAGTTTTTATATAATCCTGTCCCAAAACATCCAGCATACTTGACCTGGTCAGTCGGGTGATAAAGGCCATAGGCATGGCTGCCAGAGCTAGTGTGGGCAAAATGCGATTAGTCCAATCATTCCACATGGCCGCCGGCAATATCCCCAGCTTCATAGCGAAAATTTCTACCAATAAGGCAGCCAAAACAAAGCCAGGTACCGCTATTCCCAAGGTGGTAAAAAAATTAATGGTACGGTCATGCCACTGATTGCGCCGAAAGGCCGCCAATACACCAGCCGGTATGCCCAGACATAGGGACAGTATAATGGCCTCCATACCCAATTCGCAGGATACAGGAAAGCTTTCGGCGATAATATCATTGACGGAACGGCCCACGTACTTAAAGGATGGTCCCAAATCTCCATGGAGGATATTTTCAATATAATCCATATACTGAGTGGACAATGGGTCATTTAATTTGTAACGGGCCTCAATATTTGCTAATACAGCTGGCGGTAAATTCTTTTCAGCAGTAAAAGGACCACCAGGTATGGCGTGCATCAGGAAAAATGTTACCGTCATAACAATCCATAGCACAACTATTGAATTTAATATTCGTTTACCTAAATAATTAAGCACTTTGGCTTCCTCCACAAAATGTTACTTACAGATAATGGCAAAGAGCGTCCATAACCTTTTCTTCCCAAATAAGGTTATTGCTGAACTCACCATGGCTTCGTTCATCCTCCTCGGCCATGCCCTCACCATTCATAATATACACAAAACCATTCTTGGTTCCCGGTACATAAAAAATACCGGAATAAAGGCCAAAGGCCTGACCTGAGTGACCAATGAGAAAAATATCCTGCTGCTGACATACTCTGGCAGAAGAATCTCCCCTTATTTGATATAGCCCCAAGCCATAGGAAAGAAGCGTATCATCAGCAGTATCACCATTACTGCCATCATAGCTCCACTGAGCCTTTGTCATTTCATTAACAGAAGTCTCAGATAAAAACTGCTTATCCCTGAAGTTTCCTTTGTCCATAAGCATTAGCAAAGCATTGAACATACCCTCCAGGGAAATACGAAGTCCTCCCTGAGGTGCAAATAAGGTTGCATTAGTACCAGGAACATAATTATCCAGCGAATACACCCTTGGGTCGTCATTTATTGCATAGGGATTTTGCATAGTAACCGTGTCCCTGGCAGGCTTAATGCCATTATAGAAATCCATAACAGGCCGCCATGGCATATCATCACGCCATTTTCCACCAATATCCTTTTTCTGATAAAGGGTTCCCAGACTGGCAAATTCCGTGGCAGATAAATTCCCCGGCAAATAGCCGCCAATAATATCCAGCTCCTGCAAAACGTGTTCAGACATATAAAGGTCAAACCGTTCACCGGTCACCGCCTCAATAATGGTGCCCAAAATACCATAATTAAGGTTGCAATAGCAGAAAAACTCCCCCACAGGTTCATTTGCGGGAGAAAAATGGGCCCCATCCTCATAAAATTTACCCTCAGGAACAAAAAACGCCCTCAAAGAATACCCGGGAGGAATACAGTAAACTACACCATCCCTGATTCCAGAGGTGTGATTGGCCAACATTCTCACCGTAATCTTCACGTCCGGAAAATCAGGATGGCGCAGGGGAAATCCCAAATAATCGCTGATATCATCATCAAGACTTATAGCTTCAGCTTCCACCAGCTGCATAATTGCGTAAACAGTAAATTGCTTGGACACAGAGGCTATGCGAAAAAGAGAATCTGCCTTAAACAGCTTTTGATCTTTGCCAAAAGCGGCATATCCCCCGCAAAAACTAAATACTGGCCTGCCATCCTTTATAAGGACAGCTCCCAACCCTGGAACCTGAGTATAGTGATTACCCACCATACCTCTTAATTCAGCTTCCAATAAATCAAACTCATCCATGAAATTGCCTCTTTATGCAGGATATATGCAAACACGTACATTATTGTCAACGTGCTGCAAAATTTTTATCATGTTTTCTTCACTTACGGTGATGCAGCCAAGAGTATAATCATATTCACCCTTGCAATGGATAAATATATACGAGCCACGACCAGGTACACAATCCCGATTATAGGTTAAAAATAGACTGTAATTAAATTGTGGTGCTCCATTGTTCATAGGGTCCAAATCCAGCTTTTCCAATACCTGCTTAGGTATCTCACGGTCATCAATCAGCTTATTATAATAAGGTCCATCGGCACAAAAAATATGCTCGTCAAACAGAAGGTAGTCCGCCTTGGTGCCAGGATTAGGCTCGATACCACCGGCGGTAAAAATACCGAAATCCCCCTTTGGAGTTTTCCTATCTCCCTCCCTGGTTTTGCCTAAACCCTTTTCCCCTACAAAACCATCACACTGTAATACCTTAGTCCATTTTTGATTATCATCTTTCTCATACAGCTTAACATCAGCCTTGCTATTACCTTTGTATTGAACGAAAATAACCTGCTTTACACAAGGTATTTCACTATATACATTAAGCTTCTCCTGCCAAAAAGGAGATTCCTTTGGCATAGCAGCATCAGCTGTGCCAGGGCACTTATAAATAAATAACATACACAATAATGTAAAAATAAAAATCCTCATAAAAGGCACCGTCCTTTCAATTATCAATTATCAATTATAGTAAAAATAGGCTCCTAAAAAATTAGAAGCCTATTAATTATTTTAAATTGCGCTTTTTATTAGCACTGATGGAGATAAGCATACTGCTCAGGAGTAAGCTCATCAATCTCTATGCCCATAGCAGCCAGCTTGATCTTGGCAATCTTCTGGTCGATTTCCTCTGGCAGAACATATACCTTATTCTCCAGCTTCTCATGATTTTCAAGAATATACAGGGCTGAGAAGAACTGAACGCCCCAGGAAAGGTCCATAATCTCAGCTGGATGACCATCACCACAAGCCAAGTTTACAAGACGGCCCTCACCAAGGAGATACAGCTTCTTACCATCAGCAAACTTAAATTCCTCAATACCTTCCTTAACCTGCTTGCGGGACTCAGTCATAGCTTGCAGCTCAGGAATATTAATCTCTACATCAAAGTGACCGGAATTACACATTACAGCACCATTCTTCATGGAAGCAAAATGACGCTCACGAATAACGTCCTTATCACCAGTGAGGGTAAGGAAAATATCACCAATCTTGGCAGCCTCATCCATAGGCATTACGCGGAAGCCATCAAATACAGCCTCAATAGCCTTTACAGGATCAACCTCAGTAATGATAACATTGGCACCAAGCCCCTTGGCACGCATAGCGCCACCCTTGCCACACCAGCCATAACCGGCGATAACAACGGTCTTGCCGGAAATTACAAGGTTAGTAGCACGCATGATACCTTCCCAGGTGGACTGGCCAGTACCATAACGATTATCAAAGAGATACTTGCAATAAGCATCGTTGGCAGCCATCATAGGGAACTCCAGCTTACCGGCAGCTTCCAGTGCCTTGTCACGAAGAACGCCTGTGGTGGTTTCCTCGGAACCACCAATAATCTTTGGCAGCAGCTCACGGCGGTCATTATGGAGACGATAAATCAAATCGCCACCATCATCCATAATGATATCAGGCTCAGTGTCCAGTGCCATATCAATATACTTGTCGTATTCCTCCATGGTGCAGCCGTGATGAGCCAATACAGTTACGCCTTCCTCAACCAAAGCAGCACAAACATCATCCTGAGTGGATAATGGATTGGATGCAGTTGCAATAACCTCAGCACCGGCATTTTTCAGTACAAGTGCAAGATATGCAGTCTTTGCTTCCAAATGCATGGTCATAACCATACGCTTGCCGGCAAATGGCTTGGAAACAGAATATTCATCATTTACAGCCTTCATAACAGGCATAAAGTTCTTTACCCAGTTAATTTTATCATGACCAGAAGGTGCTAACTTAATGTCTTTAATTTTAGATTCCATAATACGCCTCCTAATTTTTCAAACGCTAAAAACTTCCCCAACAAGGTATGGGACCACATACTTAGGATGAGATCCATGACACTTAATTATAACGCATTTATTCATTTTTTTCTATGCTAAACGAAAAAGAATTTACAATTCCTTTCCAGCCACATCTGAAAGGTATTTGTGATCCGCCACCTTAAGGCGAATTGGGGTGACTGTTACATTCCCCTGGTTACAAAGAACCACATCAGAAATTGGGCTGTTTCCTTCGTCCACAATATTGCCTTCCACAACATAATAGATTCGGCCATCTGCATCAGTCCGTGGAATGTAGGCATTTTCATAATTTCTGATGCCCTGATATGCCCACAGCCACTTGAAATCCTTGGCCAGCTGAACCGGAAAATTAATATTGAGAAGATATTCCTTCTCATCCCTTTCCATATTCAAAATATCCGGCAGCTTCGTTACCAGCTCCCGAGCCACCTCATCAAAGGTCATAACAGGATTATAATTGAGGGATACTGCAATGGAGCGGATATTATGGATAAAGCCCTCCTTGGCAGCACCCACAGTTCCTGAATAAATCAGGTCAGTCCCAAGATTGGAGCCATCATTAATTCCTGAGATAACCAGCTCCGGGAAGTCCTCCTCTTTATTCTGTAGAATTCCTTCCAAATACAGCTTAACGCTGTCCGCCGGAGTTCCACCAATACCATAGGCCTTAATACCATAGGCCTCCATCAGTGGCTTATATTCATCCACATAAATGCGCTGTCCAACGGTAATGGCATGAGCCTTGGCACTTTGCTGACTTGCAGGGGCAGCCACAACGACCTCATGCTCCTTGTACAAGTGCTTAACCAAAGCCTCAATTCCAGGGGACATAACACCATCATCATTAGTAATAAGAATCTTCATACAATCACCTTTCTCATATACTAAAAACAGGTTGGAACAACATCCAACCTGTAATGATTCATAATGGTGACCCACCGGGGACTCGAACCCCGAACCTGCTGATTAAGAGTCAGATGCTCTACCAGTTGAGCTAGTGAGTCATAGAAACAGGCCGAAAACAGCCTGTAATAGTTATCAATGGTGACCCACCGGGGACTCGAACCCCGAACCTGCTGATTAAGAGTCAGATGCTCTACCAGTTGAGCTAGTGAGTCATTTGCTTTACGCAACAATTGATATTATAGTCATTTCATATATCCATGTCAACACAAAATATGAAAAAATGTAAACTTTTTCCAACGTAATTGTTACTTTTCCTCAAAAATATCCTTAATATATTTCTCACCCAGGGCTGCCTTACACTGTTCAAGGATAGGCTCAATCATCTTCAATCCTTCATCCCGATTATTGGCAGCGGCCGTTATGCGGATAAGACAGCCATCCTCCTTGGCGTATGTGGCAACTGTTGGATTTTCATTATCGCATAAATCACCTAAACGCTCAGCACATGGCCCCTCACCGACTATGGTCACTGAAACCTCCTGACGGCTCATCATCTTTATATTCATTGATACAAATACTTTATCACTGAATTTTTGCAGGTAAGGAACACCATATTCCTTGAACATGGGCTGCATTTCCTTAGGTGGTCCCGGGAACAGCATACAATATTTTCCATCATTTTCCATGATACACCCTGGAGCAGTGCCGTTATGATTGTACATAATAATAGAATCCTTTGGAACGTATGCCTGCTTTTTCTGGCTATCACTAAACTCGGTAAAGCCCAGCTTTATCATGCGACTTTTCATCATCTCCCAGGCCCTATCGTCAAGAACTACCTCCTTGTGGAAATAGCTCATCAGCATTTCCTTGGTAAGGTCATCCTTGGTTGGCCCAAGTCCACCGGTAAGAATTACCATATCCCCCCGTGAAAAGGCCACGTCCAAAGCACTTTTTATACGCTCAGGATTATCACCCACGACTGTCTGATAATAACATTCCATCCCCAGCTTGGCCAGCTCCTTGGAAATAAACTGGGCATTGGTATTTACTATATTACCTAAAAGAAGCTCCGTACCTACACTTATTATTTCTACAATCATCTTAACTTTCTCCTTAACCTTACTTAATCATCTAACTATTCTGCTGTCTAAAAGCATGGGGACTGCAGCCCCGATACAGGCGAAATGCCTTGCTGAAATGACTTGGATTGTAATATCCGCAGGACATGCCAATGGATAGAATTGATTCATTGGACTCCAAAAGCATTTCTTCAGCCACCTGTAACCGGTAATTTTGTATATATTGCCGCGGTGACATATTAAATATAGACTGAAAACAACGTTGGGCCTCCCGCTCACTTATTCCCGCCTGGGACGCCAGTTCCTCAACGGTTATGGGCTCACCGAAATGACCATGAATATAATCAACCATGATTTTTATACGCTCCATCTGAGGCGTGGTATAACCGATTCTTGAAGCTGTTGGATGGTCACTTAATATGACCAGGGCTCTTCCAATATAATATCGCAAATCCAACTCAAACCCGAATATTTCCTTTTGGGCGGCTATAAATGCTTTCCTTATACTAGTTATAACATCGCGCTCCCGCTTTATATTGGTATGCAGGTATTTCCCGGAAAACATTTCATCAGTGACAATCGGCTGTACATATTTTTTGAAAATAACATTTGCTACACCGCCACTTATAAACTTCTCGTCAAAAACCATGCAGTATAACTGACACCGTTCCCCGTCCAGTGAATACCTGTGCAATACGCGGGAATTACAAAAAAATCCATTTCCTGCCTCTACAATTGCCCTCTTACCAGCATATTCTACCATAGCACTGCCAGATGCAACATACATAAATTCCAATTCCCGATGCCAATGCCATGGTATTGACTGAATACCACCTTTATTCCATTCAATAAGGTAAATACTACACGGGAAAAGTGGATTATCATGCATCTGCTCTTTTTCTTTATCCGCCACCAGGCGAATCGTAGTCATCTTCTTAATCATAAAAAACCGCTCATTTCTGTCGCATAGAGAACATTTTTTGTCGTAAAAAAGGCAGAAAACTCTGTTTTTACAATATATACTATAGTCACAATAAAGAAGTAATAAGATTTCAAAAGGAGGAATCAGCTATGAAAGCAGCAGTAAGACTTTCCAACATGGAGCGTTTATTGATGAACGTTAATACCCATCACTATAGTTTCTTGGAGGGTGAGGCTTTCCATTCTGCAAAAGAAAGTGACCTCAGCTATCGTCTGAAGATTCATGAGATGCGCATTGGTACTTTTGCAGCTTTGGTAGTAGGAACTGCTTTAGCTATTTGCCTTTAATATACAAGCTAATTATACGGCAAGCATTCAGTTATTTCTACCCCCCATTTTAATATAGTGTTCTAAAAACGACGGGATTGTTTTGCGCCTATTGGCACATAACAACCCCGTTTTTTTGTGTACTTCGCAATAGTATTAAATGAATAGTATCCTTTGTAATATCTTTTTTCAATAGAATGAAAAAACTTTTCATTTTTGATAGTTTTTTCAATGAAATGAAAAAACTACGTTTTTATGAGTAAATTTTTCAAAAAAAGAGACAACCTCGCGGCTGTCTCTTGATATTTTAGAACTTATAGGTGTAGTTCATCATGAAGGTTGTTGGCAGGCAGAAGTAATCAGATGAAGAATTTGATGTACGATCCCGACGATTAAGTACATTCTCGATATTAAGATTAAACTCATTATTCTTATCTGGAGCATAAATAAAGTTCCATGTAGTTAAGAAATATGGCTTAACTGGTTCATTTGGTCCAGACTGGGACTGATAACGGGAGCACATATAGGTAAAATTGAAATTAGTCTTAAACTTATTTATCTTATATGTAACACCACCATCTAACTGGAGACGACCATATACATTTTCCCACTGATTTCTCATCTGAAGCTTCTTGGCGTTATCGCTCTTACTCTGTGGATGCTGCCAGGTAATACCATAGTTATAACTCCACTTGTCGCTGGCGTCAACCTTGCAGGAAAGTTCGATACCAGTATTGCGGAAATCAACATTGGTATACTGATAATGCTTATTTAATGGATCCGTCGCATCCCAAGAAGCAGTAATATTATCTCTAACATCTAAGTGGAATAAGGCAGCCTTCCAGGTATGATTGCCATGATTCTGCTTCCAACCCAATTCATAGTTAATACCCTTGGCTGGCTTTAAATCAGGATTAGGAATAGCAAAATCATCACTTCTGTTCATTTCAGCATAAGTAGGCATCTTAAATGACTGGGCAATAGAAAGATAGATATTGTTTTCCTCATCCATCTTGTGTAACCAAGAACCGGACAAACTGAAGTTATTGAAATTCTGATTTCTATAAGCGCCGCTGGTCCAAGTCTCACGGGCACCAAAGGTTACATTATTTTTGGCATCAAAATCGTGGTCAACTTGAGCAAAGACGGCCCAAACATTTCGTGCATATACAGGTGAGGTCCCACCACCATTTAACAAATACTGATGCCAGCTTTCACGCATACCACTTAAACCAGCAGTCAATCTGGTAGCATCAGAAAGAGTCCATTTCTTCTGAGCATCCAAACCATAGGAATTATTTTTTTCGCGAGTATGGTATTTGGTCTTTGCATAAGTAAGTCCTGGGGTCTCACCCTTGGACTCAATAAAGTTAAGATTATTGAATAAGGATACCTTCCAATCATTATCATGGAATACAGCCTGCATATTATGATTCTGGGTATCATATCTTCTATACTGGTATCTGTCTCCAACCTTGGCGGCTTTATTGTAGCCAGGAAGTGTATCTGTGATATAGCGGTCATGATAGCTCATATTCTCAGAGAAGCTATAGTAAACATCAACTTTGTCACCAAGGGAAGCAGAAATATTCAGGTTTTCTTTGGATAAATCACGCGAATAATATTTTAATTCTGCCTTCTGAGAAATAGCAGGAGTGCTTACATCATAGCTTTTACCCAACATAGTTTTATAGTAACCGATACGCCACTTATCAGTACCTACATTTAAACCATAGTTATAGCCATCACGGTTGCCAACGCCAACGGTAACAGAATTATTATCGACGCCCTTCTTGAGAATGATATTTACTACTCCACCGATTGCATCAGAGCCGTAAAGAACAGAGCCGTTACCCTTGATTACTTCAATACGCTCGATGTTACGGGCATCGATTGAACCTAAATCATACTTGCCACGATATTCCATTGGAGTACCATTAATCATTACCAAGGTACCATCCTTGTAGCCACGGATAATAACATCATTAGTCATAGTACCCTGATTGGCATTTGCAGCACTAAGCCCATCATACTGAATACCATTAATCTTCTTCAGTACATCCATAGCGGATGCCGCACCCATTTCCTTAATCTTTTCGGCAGTCACTACCTCAGTAGCTGCGGCAACATCCACATCCTTCTTTTCAGTACGGGTTGCAGTTACCACAACATCCTCATCGCCGAAATCTGCCACATCCGCTGCAAATACGCTTGAGCCAGCTGCCATAATTGCCAAGGCAATGGCTGCACTCAAATACTTCTTTTCCTTCATTTTCCATTCTCCTCGTAAAATATATTATTAGCAAAGCATTTTCAGCCTTGATAACATCCCCATTAACTTATGCCCATAAAACTATCCCAGAGCTTACTCCGCCACCGAAAGATGCTGTTGATCCTCTAATTTAAAAGCATCCCCATAGGCAGAATATGCTATCTCCTGTGCGCCAAAACAGAAGTCCTGAGATGACGAATAAATGTAGGCATCTCTAGGCTCTCGGATACCGCCTTCCCTTATGGCCTTCATCTGCTGTAACGACGGATCTTTCAGGTACTGGTCTTTGTATGCCTGAATATCAAAGGAGCCGTGAGCGGAATAGCTTGGCAGCAAAATAATATCCGGGTCTATTTTTAAAAGCATTTCCTTGGTGAGCTTCACCCCACGGTTTAACCCTGCCTCAGAAAGGCCATTTATAACACCAGCCCACTTACATTCATCATCGTAAATGCAGTCCTTGCCACCATAATTCTGCACTACGGATATCAAGGCAACCCGCTTGCGTTGGTCAGCAGGGACCTGTGCATCTATCTTTGCTTTAAGGGTATTTAATCGCTCCTCCATGAGAGCAATTAGTTTTTCTCCCTTTTCACCTTCGCCCAGAGAAGCAGCTATAAGACGAATATTTTCTTTAATATCCTCAAGATTCTTGGAGCCCTTTACTACCACCACATTAATGCCCATATCCCGAAGGGACTGAACATAATCAAGGTTTCCCCAGTCAGCTGCTATTACCAAATCTGGCTGCAAAGCGATGATTTCCTCCAGTTTTGGATGTCTTACCTTATTAGGAATCTGCTTGGCCAGCTCCACTACATTGGAACTGGCAGGATCGTCAAGATTCGTATTGCAGGCAATCATTCGTTCCGGTTTAACTAAGCCCAACACAATATTGTCAGTACCGATAGTCATAGTGACAATTCTCGAAGGCTTTTCCTTAAAGTGAATTACTGTTCCTTGAATATCAGTAACTTCATACTCTCCACTTTTAGACCCGCTATTATTACCGCAACCAGTCATAACCATTGACATCAGTGCAATTAGCAATAGCAGAATACATTTTGTGTTTAACGCTTTTTCCATGTAATAACTCCCCTGTTTCTCCTTGGCGAACAACGACAAATAACAAATAAAAAAACGGTCAGAAATAATCCGAACCGTTTTAAAACGCACAAAAAAATAGCTTTTCATACCATAATGGCAGAAAAGCAAGATTAAGGCAGAATAACCTAAAATCCCCTTCCTGTCGCTCGCAGGTCAAAACGGTGATTTATAAACAGGCAGTTCTCCTGACTTGATTCATTGCTCCACTACGCCTTCCCAGATGTCTCCAGTGGCGAACCTATAGCTTTGCTCCTCTTACAGTGGCGGGACCGTGCTGGACTTGACCAGCTTCTCTATTAAGCCTCACGGCACCTGTTTTTATTTTATTAAATTTTGATTAAAATAATTCAACGATTTAAAGTATACACCTTTTGTTATAATTGTCAATTATAATTACTAAAAATAATATGTATTAACTAAAATAGCTTTTACGCATTTTAAATTATCGTATATCCATATTCTTTCTCAACAGATAAAGAAAATATGGTGTCCCCAAAATAGCTGTCATAATTCCCACATTGATTTCACTATTTGGAAGCAGCATTCTGCCCACAGCATCACAAAATACCAAAAATACTGCGCCCCCCACCATACTTGCCGGCAACAGATGACGGTGGTTTGGTCCCACCAGCATACGCATCATGTGAGGAATAATCAAGCCCACGAACCCAATACTGCCTGTAATACATACAGAGCTGGCCGTAGTCATGGTGGCCACAGCAAGCAAAATGAGCCTGAATTTAGTAACGTTCATACCCACTGCCTTGGCCTCTGCCTCGCCTAAAGCAAGAATGTTAAGGTGTCTTGCCATAAGCATCATAATCACTATTCCAAGACTTATAGGTATAACCCCCATAAGTACATGCTCCCAGCGACGGTAATCAAGGCTGCCAATTGTCCAGAACAGGTACTGCTGAACCTTGTGATCATCCATTATAGTCAGCATTGCGGCTGTCAATGCGCTAAATAGCATTCCAACCACCACACCAGCCAAAAGCAGTGTCAATACCGGTATACGCCCATGTCTTGTGGCAAGACCTATGGTAAGGGACACTGCAATTACAGCACCAATAAAAGCAGACAATGGCAGTCCTATCAAACTGGTGCTATTGATTCCAATAATTATTGCGATAACGGCCCCAAAGGTGGCACCACTGGACACACCGATAATACCAGGATCAGCCAAAGGATTACTAAACAAGCCCTGAAGCACTGCCCCGGAGGCAGCCAGTCCGGCACCTACCAAAAGGCCAACTACAGTTCGTGGAGAACGGATAAACATCAATACAGCCTCCTGCTGCTCCGTTACATTAATATTTTCAAGAAGCGGAATCCCCATTTTATGAAAAAACCACGCCACTACCTGCATAAAGCTCAGATCATATTGCCCAGCAGATAGGGATGTACAGATTACCAGCAAAAGGGACACAAACAAAATAACGGATACGAGCTTGTGATGATAATTATTCATACGTTACCGCCTTTCCGTGATTATGCTTGTCACCAATTATCGTTTTAATGAGCTCTTTTTTTCTGCCATTATCAGGAGCAGGAACCGTAAAAATATCCACATGACCAGTTTCCTTATTGGTTAATGAACGTATATCCACCTCATAGGCCTCTGTAAGCAGCCCGTCAGTAAGTACATCCCCTGGATTCCCATCAGCAATAATACTACCTGCTTTTAACAGCATAAGCCGGGAACAATAGCGAGCCGCCAAATTCAGCTCATGAACCACCATGATAACGGTCTTGCCATATTTACACATTTCCTGACAAAAACGGAATATCTCCTCCTGATAAAATAGATCAAGTCCCGATGCAGGTTCATCCAAAAACAATACATGGGTCTGTTGTGCCAAAACCTTGGCGAGGTAAACCCGCTGTCTTTGTCCGCCAGACATTGCTCGGATAGGTGTATCGGCCAGTTCAATGACTCCGGTGTATTGCATACAGGCATCTACGATATCTGTATCACTATTGCTGCTCTGCTCCCACCATTTCTTATATGGATAACGCCCTGCCATAACCATATCTCTTGCAGTATAATCAAAGGTCATTTCCACCTGCTGCTGGAGGTAGGCTATCTGAACTGCCAGCTCCCGTTGCGAATAGCTTTTCAGCTCCTTGCCAAATAAGGTAATACTTCCCTTTTCCAAAGGTAAAAAGCCTCTAAGTGATTTCAACAAGGTACTTTTACCGGCACCATTTTTACCTATAATCCCAATAAATTCACCATGATTAACATCAAATGAAGCATTGGTTATTATTGTTTTTTTATCATAACCAGTAGTTATGTTTTTTACACTTAATATTTTTTCCATTTATTTCTCCATAACGAATAAATTTGTAAAAAAAACATATTTAAGTTTTAATCATCCAACGGTTTTAAGTATACTATTTAGGTTATTATTGTCAAATTTAATTATCGTGAATAGCATATTTCTATGCACAAAAAACTGCCAACTTGTTTAAGCAAATGTACTAAACAAGTTGACAGCTTAATTAATCTATAACGAGCTTATTAAACTACAGTTGTAATCTCCCCATCCTTAATGGTAAACTGAACCATTTGTGAAAACGAGCTGTCACCGGTAGGGCTTACAAACTCGAAGAAATAGCCATACAGACCGTCCCCCGTTTCAACATCGTCAAATACAGGGTTACTGCCAATAATAAATGTATCAACCTCTACCGGAATATACTCATTTTCTGTAGAAGAAAGCAACATAGCATAGTGAATAGTAGTAATGGTGTCACCTGCTTTTAGCTTCATAAAGTGACGATCGCCCATTCCATTATCATCTATACCCTTCCAGGCACCAAGAATATGATATTTTTCGTCGCTGTATGAATAGGAAACCTGTAAATTACACTCCACACCATTTAACTTTATAGGGATGGAATAAATATTATAATCATCCTCTTCAGTGGTGATTTCCACATACACAGGATGTCCATCCAGCATTGGCCATTTACCATAGAAATTATCCTTGAAAATACCACTGTTCCAATCAGCAATTATGTTGGAATCACTGCCAAGAGCCAACAGGATATCTTCTTTTTCATCAATATATACCAGCTGACAATGAACCGCTGAAAGCACATCCATCTGCTGCCCTGATAAGGTAATATAGGAAACGCCCTCATTATCTACGTAAACAGGCGTATTATCCAGCTGGGATACATTAAAAATCTTTTGGGCTGGGTTTATCTGAGGTACTGGCAATGCAACACTTTCAAGGCTGGTGCCTGCTAAAACCTTATCCGCCTCTACCGGCCATTCACCAGTAAGCAAATAATAATATAGACATTTATGTGCCAAAGAAGCGGCATTCTGGTCAACATATCTGGAATAGGTATCCACATCACCATCATAAGGATAGTAGCCGGATAAACCAGTTCCCTGTCCACGGTAAATACCATGGACCTTATAAACAACTGCACTATCAACAGCGTTAATTAACTGACGGGCTGTCCTTGGCAAAATATTCTGGGATTTATAGGCCAAATCACCGATATCAACCATATTTGAATAGCCCTGCTCCCTGGTATTACCACCATAGTTTTCTGCCCGCTGGGCATTACGTCCAAAGTCAGAGAAAAAATTCTGGGGGTTATTCTTGGAATGACTAAGGGCTTCCGCGCCAAAGGCCTCATAGGCTGATTCTAAGGCCGGAACCTTGGACAAATCAACTACGGAAAGGGTAGCGGTTTCCTCTGTACCGTATTCCTCACAGCCTATCATATAGCTGTCACAAATAGCCTTTCCCAAGGTAGCACCATCCATGGAAGGATTCTGGGCAAGTGCCCTGATCCAACCGGAATAATTCCAGCCATTACCAGGCACAAATTCCTCAGAAGCAGTCATATACCTGGATATGCCATAAAGCATATTGGCCACATCACAGGTACTCATCAGACAGGCATCAAATCCCACCAGTTCAAAAGGTGGCGTTCCCTGAGATGTTCCATAGACTCCTGAAAAGGCATCCTGTATATCATTCAAGCTAAGAGTATTGCCGGTTCGTTCATCTACGCAAACACCGCCTGTGGTGCCGCCACCATGATTCCAAAAAACAAATACCCTGTGATCCGCAGGAAAATTATCCTTGCCGAACTGCAAAAAATTTTGAAGGGTACTCTTGTCGCCCATATCAGCATCAGGTACCAGCTCAAGCTCATTCAAGCCACTGGAATCGTAAAGATAACGACCGATTACATTATTCCCCATAACATCATTTTGCCATTCACTGCTTCCTCCGGTCTGAAGAACAACCTTTACATTAGGAGGAAGATTTACATCCAGCATCTCCTCTATATCGGCTGTAGCTGATCCATACTGTGTTTCCAAATCAGAACCACAAATGTACCAATATACAACCCAATTATCACTGGAATTATAGGCATTAGAATTAGCATTTGCCCGTCCATAGAAGCCATCATAACCAAGTCCTGTCAATATGACAGCAACCATAATAACCCACGGAATAAGCGATTTTCTAAAGCATCGCCAAATATTAACCTTCATTTTTTCACCTCAATCTTAACAATCGCTTTCTCACTAAAAACTTTGATTAGTATTATACAATAAAAACACCCACCAGAAAATACTGGCGGGTGCTTGAATTAAATATTAAAATGCTTGCGAATGTCAATGACGGTAGTTTTAATTACTGTACTTCCCAAACGCCGCCGTCCTCATCAACGAGAATATCGCCGGACTCTACAGGCTCATCAACGATAAGCTCAACTTCCTCATCCATTAAAGCGTAATTTGAAGAAGTTACGTTGCAATCCAAAGAAGCTGCACTAGCCATCTGTGCTCCCAAAGCAAAAACCATAGCTGCTAAAATCATAGTAAACTTTTTCATAATATATTCTCCTCTCGATTCGTAAAAACTTTTTTCCTATTACATACCATGACAGTATCTTAAATGATCACAAAATTACAAACCATTTACAAACTTCTTCAGACCATCAACATCAACTGGAGCCCAATACATCTTGCCATCGTCACCCTTTACGATTTCGCACTTGCACTCATAGGTCTGACCCATCTTGAGCGGGAACTCGTTGATGTAGTTCTCAATGCACTCCAGAGTAGCCTTCTGGAAGTCTGGATCCTGCTTGAACTGCTCTACAGTATAGCCATTAGCCTGCAATGCGCCCAATACAACTCCAAGAGCAATAATATCCTCATTAGTTTCAGCAAGCTTTGCAGCACCTGCCTGGTCCAGGACATTGGCAGTAACCTCAACTACAGGATGCTCAGCATCATCTGTCTTAATCTTGGTCTTAATCTGCATAGCTGCCTTCATCTTGGTGATGTATGCAGCAGTGATATTCTCAACATTTTCATCATTCAGTGGGTACTGAGCAAAAGCCTTCAGCAAATCACCGATAACTGCCTCCTGAATCTGCTCCTCCTGAGACTTTGTCATTCCAGTAGCTGCCATGCTATCGGATACACCATAGGCCATTATTTCGGAATAGCCCAAAACAGCTTTGTCAGCACTGTCCTTTGGTTTCTCCGTGCCACATCCGGCGATAGCGAAAATGGCAATTAAAGCCACCAACCCTAACAGCAATTTTTTCATCATTTTCTTTTTCCTCCCTGAACTTGAATATTATTTGCCATCATGGTATTGTCTAATCTAAGGGCAGGAATGTCCCCCCCTAATAGACACTTTAATTTTAAAAAAATATTCAATCAATTTCAACGACTTTGCAAAAAGTGGTCGATTTTTGCAAAAAGTGGTCGTTTTTTAGACCTTTTGACTTTTCTTCTATAACTTTTTTGTCATAGAAGAAACAACCAAACACTAAAAAATATAAACGAGGTTCGACATGAATAACCTTATTATCCCAATATGTATTTTAATAACTGTACTCCAGGTAGCCCACACATATCTCAGATTTTTGGCTTTCAAGAACGGAATGCCCAAAGAGGATATCCGGCGTTTATGGTATTTTGTAGCTGGATTTGCAGTCCTAAGCGGCTTTATCTATTACAACATTTTAAACGATTATGTTCTAAGTACCATTACATATAAGGCCCTGCTCATTCTTGGGTGGATACCCTACTTCATTATTTTTCTTCTGGCTATCCCCCGTCATATTTCCCTTCATATTTTTGTGCTGGGAATGTCCGGATTATGGAACTTTTTCCTGTATACCCTCAGCAGCTTTATCCTGATTATTTTTTTCAACGATTTGCATTATATACTGACTACACTGCTCTTCACATTAATGAATATCCTGCTGTTTGTTCTGCTGCTTCCTATAGAACGACGTATTTTCTCCCGGCTTTTACCTCTTGAGGAATTCTTTCGGGACAAAAATATCGGTCTGTATATAGCCAGTCTGCCGTTGTCAATATTTATTGCTCACATAATTATGACTATTGATAATACCCTGTTATCTTCTTGGGAGCAACGCTTGTCCAGATTCTATCTTCCCCTGGTTTTCCTATGCTGCTATCACTATGTTCAAATCGCTGCAAGACAATACAAGGAGAAAGAACTGCTTCTTCTTGACAATCAACAGTTGTCCAATGAGATGGTGTCCTTAGTGGAGCATCGTCTTATGCTGGAAAATAACAGGACCATGATAAAAAGGTTCCGTCAGAGCTTTCTTGCCAGCTATAACAGGCTTCTTGACATGATTGATGCCCAAAAGGGTGACGAAATAAAGGCTTTTCTCCAAAGGCAGGAACAAAAGCTGCCCTCAGCTGTCATTCTTTCATATTCCGATTCGCCACTTATTAACACCGCCATCTCCATTTATAATTCCCGTACCCAAAAGCTGGGAATAAAATTTACTCCAAAAGTAAATCTGCCGACGGATTTAAGGACCGATGAAAATGACTTGAGCATATTGCTTTCAAATCTGCTGGAAAATGCCCTTCAGGCCTGCATCAAGGAACAGGATAAGGGCCACGGGAATATAGAAATATCACTGAAAATACAACATAACGGCCAGCAATGTGTAATATCCATAACCAATCCATGCTCTACTCCTATTAATCTTGACGAGGAAGGACTGCCACGTGCCACCAGACAAGGGCACGGTATTGGTATGGTATCCCTAAAAATGTTTTTGGAAAAATATCATGGTTATGCCACCTTTACCCAAAATAGTAATCAGGTAAGTCTGTTCTTGTATTGGAGGGATGATAAGTCATGCTAGCCTTTTCCTACGCCCTTCTGGTTACCATAATACAGTTAGCCGGAGCCTACATACGCTATTTGCCATTCAATCAGGTTATTGAACAAAAAGAAGCTATAGCTCTGTGGCGCAATTTATTAATATGGAGTTTTTTCGGCCTACTTATTAATTTTTCTGTTACCTATTCACTGGGGATAACTATGGCAACATATAAGCTGCTCTTTTTCTTTGGAATGATACCATATTTCATTATCGCGGTAATATATATTCCCCACCGTATGCCACAGCATTTTTTTGTATTGGGCATTCAGGCACTTTACTCCTTTATGCTCCATTCCACTTCTGGAATTATCCTTACACTAATATATTCCTCGATGACAGTTGAATTACTTCATTTACAGCTTACCACCTGGATGTTCCTGTTTATGCTTATATATCCTTGGGGACAAAAGCTTTTTACCAGTCTCTTGCCAGATGAGCAATTTGTATCCGACACCAGGCTCCGCTGGTATATAGCATTTTTGCCCATTTCCGTCTATGTTGGATGTTTAATTTCTATTTCCAAGGTGACCTTCCTGCCAAACTTAAGTGACCGATTGACCCGTCTGGCCATTCCACTATTCTTTTTCATTATTTATTCCATCGTTCATTACAATTCAAATGAGGAACAGCAACACAAACGACTTAAAGAAACCAAGGAACGACTTACAAGACAGCGTCAAAGTTTAAAGGAACACACCCAATTAATGCAGGAAAATGAAAAAGCCCTTTCCGTACTGCGTCACGATATGCGTCACAGCTACCGCCTAATTTACGCCTTACTGGAAAAAGGTGACTACGACAGCATTAGAAATCATATTACTGCCCAAAAAGCCCTGTTAGAGGATACCGCTGATAAACCTAAATAACCGATTAAAGCAATAGAAAAGACCTTGTCTGCGTAAAAACAGATAAGGTCTTATTAATTTGTTCACTTATTTATTATATGGTTCATATATGCCACCTTTACATCCTGACGTTTCCGTCGGCTTATGGGCAGCTGTGCACCGTCCATCATACGAAAGCTCTCCGCTTCCATAGCCTCCACATAGTCCATATTGAGAATTATCCGATGATGACATTCCAAAAAGCGCTCATCCTTCAGCAAAATATCACTTATTTCACCGTAAGACATGGTTGAAACCAAAACCTTATTATCCAAATGAAAATTTATATTATGGGAATCGAAAACATCAACATAAATTATTTCACTATAAGAAATATCTATAGGAGCTCCGTTGACCTTTAATGTTATGCCACCTCTTTTTTTCAGTAATTTGGGGAAAATATAATCAAAGGTCTCGGCAAATTCCTCCTGATGCTCTGCCAACGGCTTTATGAAATAGCCTACAGCAAAAACCCGATACCCCTCGAGGATATGTTCCTCACTGGAGGTTAAAAATATAATACTGACCTCAGTGTCAGAATTACGGATCTTCCTGGCAGTTTCCAGACCAGTTATGCCTGACATATAAATATCCAAAATAACCAGGTCAAAGGCACCGGCATCATATTGCTCCAGTAACGCTTCACCACTGTCAAAGGTTGTAATGTGAACAGAGTTTTTTTCCAGAGTAAAATTTGTTTGAATATATTTTTGGCAATATGTGAGGACATCATTACGGTCTTGCGCATTATCATCAACAATGGCAATATTCATAAGTATATGCTCCCTGCTTTATCAAAAATTTCTGAATTAAGAAAAAGAAAAACGCCTACTATATAAGTATTATTTTATAACAAATAAAGGTTATTTTCTACTACCATGACCCTTTTTCTGCCATGAAATAAAGCCAAAAAAAAGAGAGCCCCCAAAAGGGACTCTCTCAGTTTTTAAAGCATTGTTCTTTAGCAAGAAGCTAATATTACAGCTGAGGACCAGCAGCAACAAGAGCCTTACCAGCATCATTGCCAGTGTACTTGCCGAAGTTCTTAATGAAGCGGCCAGCCAAATCCTTAGCCTTGGTCTCCCACTCGGAAGCATCTGCATAGGTGTCACGAGGGTCGAGGATCTTAGGATCAACACCTGGCAGCTCAGTAGGCACCTCGAAGTTGAACATAGGAATCTTCTTGGTAGGAGCAGTCTTGATGTCGCCATTGAGGATAGCATCGATGATACCACGGGTATCCTTAATGGTGATACGCTTGCCAGTACCGTTCCAACCAGTATTTACGAGGTAAGCCTTTGCATCGTTAGCAGTCATCTTCTTAACGAGCTCCTCACCGTACTTAGTAGGGTGCAGCTCGAGGAATGCCTGACCGAAGCAAGCGGAGAAGGTAGGAGTTGGCTCAGTGATGCCACGCTCGGTACCTGCCAGCTTAGCAGTAAAGCCAGAGAGGAAGTAGTACTGAGTCTGCTCTGGAGTCAGGATGGAAACTGGAGGCAGAACGCCGAATGCATCAGCGGAGAGGAAGATAACGTTCTTAGCTGCTGGAGCAGTAGAACCTTCCTTAATGTTCTTAATGTGGTTGATAGGATAAGATACACGAGTGTTCTCGGTAACGCTCTTATCAGCAAAGTCAATCTTACCGTTAGCATCAACAGTTACGTTCTCGAGGAGAGCGTTTCTCTTGATAGCACCATAGATATCAGGCTCGGACTCTGGATGCAGGTTGATAACCTTTGCATAGCAGCCACCCTCGAAGTTGAATACGCCCTTGTCATCCCAACCGTGCTCGTCATCACCGATGAGCTTACGCTTAGGGTCAGTGGACAGGGTGGTCTTACCAGTACCGGAGAGACCGAAGAAAATAGCAGTATTTTCGCCGTTCATATCGCAGTTAGCGGAGCAATGCATGGAAGCAATGCCCTTCAGAGGGAGGAAGTAGTTCATCATGGAGAACATACCCTTCTTCATCTCGCCGCCGTACCAAGTGTTGATGATAACCTGCTCCTTGGAAGTGGTGTTGAAAGCTACGCAGGTCTCGGAGTTGAGGCCGAGCTCCTTGTAGTTGGTAACCTTAGCCTTGGAAGCATTGTATACTACGAAGTCTGGCTCAAAGTTCTCCAGCTCCTCAGCAGTAGGCTGGATAAACATATTGGTTACAAAGTGAGCCTGCCATGCAACCTCAACGATGAAACGAACTGCCATACGGGTATCTTTATTAGCACCGCAGAAAGCATCTACAACAAACAGCTTCTTATCGCAGAGCTCTTTCTTAGCGATATCCTTAACAGTTGCCCATACGTCCTCAGACATAGGATGGTTATCGTTCTTGTACTCGTCAGAAGTCCACCAAACCTTATCCTTGGAGTTTTCATCCATAACGATGTACTTATCCTTAGGGGAACGGCCAGTGTAAATACCGGTCATAACATTTACAGCACCGAGTTCAGTCTGAGTACCAACCTCGAAGCCCTCGAGACCAGCCTTAGTTTCCTCTTCGAACAATACCTCGTAAGAAGGATTGTGAACGATTTCAGTAGTACCAGTGATACCATACTTAGTCAAGTCAAGTGTTGCCATTTTGCTATCTACCTCTTTCTTTTACTATTCTGTCACAATGATTTGCTACCCCCCTAAGTCATTAGACCCAGAACTCAAATCAAATCATTTATGACATTTATGATTAGATAAACACTATTCCGCCTAGCGGAATATCCTTTTTGTATTTTAGTCGTTTTAAGGCAATTTGTCAAAAATTGTTAAGTATTATTTTATGATAATATATGGTTATAGTTCCTATTACTTTTTCTTATTTTCAGCAAATTGTAATACACTTTTAGGCATTTCTGCCTTTTCCACAGTGTTTTCGTGGGAAATTTTAGCCACTTTTAACTTAGCCAATCCCGCCGGTATTCCAAAACTATTTAACTTGGACAACTCATCCAGAAGCTGAAATTCATCCTTGCCACCAATATCCTGACCGAGGGCTGTAAGCACACTTTCATTGAATTTATAAGGGCTGGCTGTGGAAACAATAACAACATTTTTCTGGTCATCCAGCTTGTAAAAGGCATTCCAGGCAACAGCGGTATGAGGATCCGGAATATAATTTTCCATATCGTACTCTTTTTTTATCATACATTTTGTGGAATTATCATCAGACCAATCTGCACTAAATACCTCTTTTATCTTGGACAATACCTCTGCCCCAACATCATATTTTCCATTTTCTGCCAATTCCTTCATCCAGCCTGCAACCTTGGACGCATCCCCCGTAACATGATAAAGCAGACGCTCCAGATTGCTGGAAATGAGAATATCCATGGAAGGACTGACTGTTTTGAAAAAATCACGGTTTCTGTCATAAACTCCGGTGTTGAGGAAGTCCGTAAGCACATTATTGGTATTGGAAGCGCAAATGAGCTTCTTTACAGGAAGGCCCATGGACATAGCATAATAGCCTGCCAAAATATCGCCAAAATTGCCAGTTGGTACCACAAAGCTAATCTTATCCCCGGCCTTAATGCAGCCCTTATTAAGCATATCAGCATAAGCGCTGAAGTAATATACGATCTGAGGTACCAGGCGCCCCCAGTTTATGGAGTTTGCTGAAGAAAGGGAAATCCCCTTTCCATTGAGCTGGGCATTGAATTTACTGTCGCTGAAAATAGCCTTTACACCGCTCTGGGCATCATCGAAATTGCCCTTTACAGCAGTAACATTCACATTACTGCCCTGCTGGGTAACCATCTGCAAACGCTGAATACGGCTGACACCATTATCAGGATAGAAAACCATAATCTTGGTCTGCTCCACATCCTTAAAGCCTTCCAGTGCAGCTTTGCCAGTATCACCGGAGGTAGCCACAAGAATAAGCACTTCATTCTTTTCACCAGTTTTCTTCAAGGCTGTGGACAACAGCTGAGGCAACAGCTGCAGGGCCATATCCTTAAAGGCAGATGTCGGTCCATGCCAAAGCTCCAGCACAGAAACATCCTTTAAAAAATTAACAGGAGCAATAGCAGCATCATCGAATTTACCATTACCATAGGCACGGCTCACACAGCCCTCAATTTCCTCCTGGGTATAGTCAGTCAAAAATAGGCTGAGGACCTTTACAGCACGTTCCTGATAGGAAAGACGCTGCAAGCCTTCAATAAACGCCATATCCACATGGGGCATGCTGTCCGGTACAAAAAGACCGCCATCATCAGCCAACCCCTTAATAATAGCCTCTGCTGAGGTCAAATTCTGCTGATTTCCTCTTGTACTGATATATTTCATAACTCACTTCACTCCTATATTTTAATACTTTCTCTCTTTAGAAGGAGGTCATCGAATAACCTTTACCACAGTGGCATTTACAGCCTTCACCAAATCGCTTGGAGATAACAGCAGCTGTTGGCCGCGTATTCCGGCACTTATGGCGATAGTATCCCAATTCCCCGATGATTCATCAAGAAATACCGGATAATTCTTCTTGGCGCCAAGGGGAGAACAGCCCCCCCGTATATAACCAGTAAGCCCCAGCACATCCTTCAGGGCAACCATTTCGACGCTTTTATTGCCTGAAGCCTTTGCTAGGGCTTTAAAATCCAGTTCACCATCCCCAGGTATGCAGGCCATAAGTACACCGGTTTTGTCACCACGACAAACCAAAGTCTTAAACACCATTTTTACATCCATCCCTGTGGAGGCTGCAACATGAATCGCACTGAGATCGTCCAAATCCACCTCATAGGTTTTTATATCATAAGGTATTTTCAGATTATCCAATATGCGTGCTGCATTTGTTTTTTTAATTTTCATAACCGAATACTCCTGTCTCATAATATCTCGAAACACTCCATAAGTATATCACAAGACATTTGTATTGTACATACA
>NZ_JAZTZI010000018.1:0-10116 GCF_045637405.1 Anaerovibrio sp. | reverse complement strand
CCGACTTCACTCCCCACAATTGTTCATGTTCTTTTTCAGGGCACACTGACGAATTTCGCAATACTTCTCACAGTATATAAGCTTCACACCATCAGCACGACAGCCTTCACAATTAATATGCTCTGGCTTGATAGGCGAATTGTACAGCTCACTCCAGGCCTTGGCGGTCTTTTCCCGCAGGGCATCGTCATTGTTGGCCGTAGCAATATAGGCATCACATTGTTCACAATCCAGTCCGCAAAACGCAAGTAGCTCTTTCATAAAAAATATCCCCCTATAATACACACTTTCATTTAATCCCTTTAATGGGTTCTCATCCAATCATCCAAAAACTTCATCTGCTCCTCGGTGTGGAACCAATGCTCACCCTTCTCCATAACCGTCAGCCCGGCCTTGTGCTTCTCGGCAAATTTCTCCATAGTTTCCCGGGAAGTAAGCTTATCCTCACTGCCATACAGTATTTTTGTCGGCACATTCCAGCTGATGGGGTGGCTTCTCACATAGGAAAGACACTCCCAGGACAAATCCTCCCCAAACTCCGTGGATATGACCCCCTTGGCCTCCAGCTCGGCCTCCGTTACATTGGCCCACATCATCATATCCTCAATGAGCCGTTCCATATTCACAATAGGCGAAATGAAATAGGCCTTCTGAACAAGTCCATCCAGATTTCCATTCATGCTGAAAAAGGCACCAATACTATTGGCCACCAGTATTACATTGTCATACTGCGTTTTCAGCTTCTCCACGAAGGCCCTTATCTCTTTTCCCGTTTCCCAAGGTGCGCTGGTCTTATAATCCAGTCCCACAACCTCAGCATCCGGGAACAGTGCCTTATAATGATCGGCCTCCGCTGCACTGCCGCCCTTTCCGTGAATATATAATATTACAGTCATCCAATTCTCCCCTGTAAGTTATTAGCAAAACATTTCCCAAAAATAATTTTTTTGCTTAATCCTCCAAAGCCTTCAAAGCTGCCTCACGGGCATGAATCAGGGTAGTATCATATACTGGAAGTACACTATCCTCAGCGGATATCAACATACCAATTTCCGTACAGCCAAGGATAACGCCCTCTGCCCCCTGCTCCTTCATGGAAGATATAATGCGTTGATACTCTTTGCGGGATGATTCCAAAACCTTTCCCAAGCACAGCTCATCAAATATAACATTATTTACCAGCTCAATATCTGCTTCATCAGGTATGATTACCTCAAGACCAGCCTTTCTGAATCGCTCATGTAAAAATTCCTGAGTCATGGAAAACTTGGTTCCCAAGAAGCCAACCTTGGTCAAACCGTCCTCTTTTATCTTCTTAGCCGTGGTATCGGCAATATGTAAAATAGGTATATTAATTTTCTTCTCTATATCCGGCACCAGCTTGTGCATTGTATTAGTGGCAATAACGATAAACTCCGCTCCAGCATCCTCCAAGCGCTTAGCAGCCTTTGATAAAATCTCAGCATTGCCGGCCCAGTTACCAGTGGCCATATTATTTTCCAGAGGGGCAAAGTCCACATTATACATCATAATTTTAGCACTGTGATAGCCGCCCAGCTTTTCAGCAACAGTTCTATTCAATATCTCATAATAGGTAACTGTACTTTCCCAACTCATTCCCCCAAGCAATCCTATAATTTTCATAATACCCCATCCTTTCAATCTGCAATTTGCCCTAGAAATCATATTTAAAATGACTTGAATCCAATACTAACCATATATTATTTCCTTACCAATTCCTTGAATATTGCCTCCCTATCATAGTTTCCCTTTGCCAAGCCAGGGATTTCCTTATATGCCTTACACACCGCAAGACTCATCTCCGTAAAAATACTATTTATCTCTTTATCTGTATAAGGACAATCATCAGTTACAATAAGGGTAGCCATACTAAAGGCTACCAGCCACAAATTACGGAAATAGCAATCCGCTGTATATGCATTCATATTATATATATTCATTATGGATTCCCGTACCAAATTTTGTGACAGCTCCAATGCCTCCATAGCACCTCCTGAGGAATCACTGGATTTGGTTAAAAATAATAGCTTATACAGCTCCGGCTCCTCCTTGGCAAATCGGATATATTGCTGCCCAACTCCCAAAAAAGGAATCTCCTCCTTAAGCCCATCCCGAATATACCTACGATAATGGTCCTGAGCCTGTTTATACACTTCACACTTAAGCTGTTCAATAGTTTCAAACCATGTAAAAATCGGTCTTGTGGATACCCCAAGCTCTGCCGCTACCTCACGGGCAGTAACAGCCTCAATCCCTTTTTTCCTAACGATATTTAGTGCTGCACTGACAATATCTTGTTTTTGGAATTTAACTCGTGGTGGCATGACACATTCTCCTTATTATAATTTATGTTATGTAACATATGTTACATAATATAAATTATAATATAATCACTTTATTTCTATGTCAAGGAAAATATAGATATACTACCAAAATAATGATAAAATATAATTTAAACTATTAAATATCAATACATAAAGGATGTGCTTTTTTTGGATACCTATCACCCCACACTTATATTTGCCATAATATTTGTTTTAATGCTGATTAATGTTTTTTTTGCCATGGCTGAGACGGCTCTTACAGAAAGTCATAAAAGCCGATTGGAAAAAATGATTGATGACAATATCCCGGATGCCAAAGCTGCTTTGGAGCTTTTTGAGGCACCGGAGCTGGCCTTTGTGGTTGTTCAGATTGGCATCACTCTGGTCAGCATATTGATGGGTGTTGCCACCAGTGTTCTGCTTTCTCCTGTAGTAGGTGAATATATTAGTTTCGTACCATATCATGATACGGTTGCCCTGGTGGCCAGTATTGTGGTGGTTACCTATTTTACCCTGCTGCTTTCCGAATTTTTGCCAAACTCCATTGCCATGCGTCACCCTGAGCAGACACTTATTAATTGTCAGGGCACATTGCGCACCTTGGTTAGGGTTACCAGACCTATTACAGCCATTCTTGAAGCCTCTGCCAGCTTCTTCCTTAGCTTTTTCGGTATTAACCTAAAATACGAGGACGTGGTTACTGAGGATGAGGTTAAGGACCTTATTGAACAGGGAACAGAGGACGGAACCTTCGAAAAAACAGAACAGGATTTAGTTGACCGGGTATTTCACATGAGCGACCAAACCGCTTATTCCCTCATGACACCAAGAACCCAGATGATGTGGCTGGATATAAATGATTCCCTGAATCACAATCTCGACCTTATAAAAAACGCCTCAGAATATATTATCCCTGTGGGGCGTGACAGTCTGGATGAATTCTGTGGCGTTATCTACACAAAGGATATTTTAAATGCTGCCCTTAATGGCGAATCCTTGGAGCTGGAGCCATTTATCCGTAAGCCAATGTTCATCCCCCGCTCCATGGAAACCTTCCGTGTACTTGAGCAGTTTAAGGAATCAGGTATCCATGAGGCGGTTGTGCTTGACGAATATGGTGGTGTAATCGGATTTATTACCCTGCAGGATATTCTTTTGGAGCTTATTGGGGATACCAATAATGTAAACGAACAGGAACAATTGCAGATTGTACCAAAGGATGATAATGAATGGTACATTGACGGTATGTGCTCCATTGATGACTTCAAGGAAAAATTCGATATTGATGAACTGCCAGAAGAAGAACAGGACTATTACCAAACCATGGGTGGCTTCGTTACATCTCTCTTTGGCTATATTCCTAAAAAAGGTGAAACGGTTGAATGGGATGACTTCACCTTTGAAATAAGCCGCCTGGATAAATACAGAGTTGATAAGATAATCTGTACCAAAAAAGAAGAAGAACCGGAGCCTGAATCAGAGGATTAATTTTAATAAAATCACTGCACTAAAAGAGGTATGTGCTGAAATGAAGACATTTCGCACATACCTCTTTTTATTGTTACATTACCTTAGAATCTGAACTTCTGCAGTGAAGTCTGTAATTCCTGAGCCAAATCAGCCAAGGACTGGCTGGCATCTGCTATCTCTGTTGCAGAAGCACTCTGTTCCTCGGAAGCGGCAGAAACGCTTTCCATTTCCTGAGATACCTCATCACCCTTGCCGGCAATGCGGACAGATTTTTCATTGATATTTTGGGTATCCTCAGATACAGCATGAAGCTCCTCAATCATGTTCTGAGCACGCTCTACTACACCATTGGAAGCTATATTAATAGCCTGGAAGGTTTCCCGGAGCTTTTCTACAGAAGCACTGCCTTCGCGAACAGCTTTGCTACCCTTTTCCATGGATGCAACTGCATCACTTGTATTATCCTGTATCCCTTTAATAAGAGAGGTAATCTGCTGAGCAGCATTCTGAGACTCCTCAGCCAGCTTTCGTACTTCCTCTGCTACAACAGCAAAGCCACGGCCCTGCTCACCTGCACGGGCGGCCTCAATAGCAGCATTCAGAGCCAGCAGATTGGTCTGTCCAGCAATACCGGAAATGGTTTCCACAATCTGGCCAATTTCCTGGGAGCTCTGGCCCAGCTTATTAACAGTATCGGCAGATTCTTTAACAATGGCCTCAGCAGACAGAATCTGCTGAACAGCAAACTCAATAGCCTTAGTACCATCCTCTGCCTGATTGTTTGCAGACTTGGCCTCATTGGTAACTGCTCCGGCAACATTGCCAAGATTCTGAACTGCCTCGCTGGATTTATCTACAGAAGACTTCATATCCTGCAACAACTGTTGCTGTTCAATAACCGCAGAAGCAGATGTGGTAACATTCTGAGCCACCTGGTCGGAGGCCTGGGCGGACTGACCAGCTGAAGCTGTCAGCTCCTCTGAGCTTGCAGCAAGCTGCTCGGAGGAACGGCTAATCTGGCGCATCAGCTTATTGAGAGTGACGCAAACATCGTCAATAGCCCTTTCCATAGCACCAAACTCATCACCACGATCTACACCATTGTTATCAGTGCGGAAATCACCATCACGCAGCTTATGGCAAATCCCCATCATCTTATTAAGTGGAGAAGTAATTTCCCTGGTAATCCACATAGAAGCACCAACCAAAATTACCAATGTAAGAACACTCAGGACAATCATATTCCGTCTGGCTGCTGCGCTTTCTTCATCATTTTGCTTATCGATAGCATCGGCCGCCTTGGCTGCTTCATCAGCCAGATTAACTAAATCACTGGCTACCTGGGTTGCCGCCTTGGCACTTGTATTGTATTCTTCAAGACCAGCGGCCTGCTGACCACTTTGGGAAAGATTTACAGATTTCGTTAACCCTTCCTTTAGTTCATTCCAATCCTTGGTAGTCTTTGCAAAAGCCTCAGCCGTTTCTGCTATACCGCTATTGGCCTTATTAAAGGCTTCAAGACTTTCATCAGTCTCCTTGACAGCATTGTCAAATTTTTGCTTCAGGTCCTGCATACGGGCAGGGTCATTCTGCACTGTAGTCATAATAACAGTCATGGTCTGAGCTGATCTCATTCCCTGTCGGGTATCACCCAAATGAACTAATCCCATAACATTAACATTGTACATATGAGTCATATCATCCTGTGATTTTTGTAAGGCTCCTAAACCAAAAAAGCTAATAACTGCCAAGCCCAAGGCTGCAATCAAGGCCAATATAAGCAATTTATAGGCCACCTTGAGATTATTCATGAATTGCATGACATATTCCTCCCTACTTTGTAATTAAAAAGGTTTTATGAGTTAACATTCGCTATCAACAGTATTTTTTCCTTCTATATTCTCAATAAAATAATATTATTAATAAAAAAAGTCCCCTTTTAAAGAGGACTTTTCCCAGAATAATCTTACTCTGTTTAAATTAATTCATACATATTCTTGGTCTGTTCCAAAATACTGTCACGGCGTTTCTTGGATTCTGCAAAGTAATCATGGACCGCCTGACGGTCACCGCTTTCTATGGCAACAATAACCTCAGCTAAAATTCCCTGTAACAACTTTAAATGATTAGTTATAGCCTCTTGGTTAGTCATGCAAATATCGGCCCACATATCCGCATTCGAGGAGGCTATACGGGTAGTATCCTTAAATCCGCCTCCAGCCAGCTTCAGACAGGCTTCCATATCGCCATGACTGCGATTTAAAAGAGTTACCAGGCCTGCAGCAGCCACATGAGGAATATGGCTTATTACAGAAGCGCAGCGGTCATGCTGGGCTATATCCAAGGTTTCCAAATCCGCCCCGGTGAGTCGTACCAAATCACAGATCTTATCCGTAGCCTCCTTTGGCGCACCAGTATTTTCTACTATTACATAGCATTTATTTTCAAAGAGGTCCTTTTTGGCAGCTGTAACACCACTCATTTCACGACCTGTCATTGGATGCCCGGCAACATAATAAATATCTGGTGGCAAAATCTTCTTCAGATTCTTCCAAATAAACTGCTTGGTACTTCCGGCATCAGTTATAATAGCACCAGACTTTAAATATGGAAGCATTTTCTCCACCATGGGCACCATCTGTAATACAGGTGTACTAAGGAAGATAACATCTGCATCCTTAACCACTTCTTCAATATCAGAAGAGACAAAGTCAACTGCCCCCATTTCAATGGCCAAATCCATGGATTTCCGGGTACGACACTGACCGGTAATGTAGATATCATCTCCCATTTTATCCTTCAAACAAAGGCCTAAGGACCCACCGATAAGGCCCACACCGATTATGGCAAGATTTAATCTGGCCATTGATTATTCCTCCCTTAAAATGGCGGACATACGCTTAATTTCAGCCATTACCTTTTTAAATTCCTCCGGAGTCAAAGACTGGTCTCCATCGCAAAGAGCCACCTCCGGATGTGGATGTACCTCAATAATAAGGCCATCAGCCCCAGCGGCAATAGCTGCCTTTGCCATTGGGCTTACCATGCTGCGACGGCCGGTACCATGGCTTGGATCCACAATAATAGGCAAATGGGACAATTCCTTGACGGCTACCACTGCACTGAGATCTAATGTGTTTCTGGTGTATGTTTCATAAGTGCGAATACCGCGCTCACAGAAAATAACATCATCACAGCCGGAGCTCATAACATATTCAGCAGCATTAAGCCATTCCTTGATGGTGGCACAAAGACCTCTTTTTAGAAGAACAGGTCTGCCAGCCCGGCCAACCTCCTTCAGAAGCTGGAAATTCTGCATATTGCGGGCACCAATCTGAAGCACATCAGTATACTCTGCCACTTCCTCCACTGTACGCTGATCCAAAACCTCAGTTATCACCTTCAAATTAAACTTGTCTGCAGCCTTACGAAGCATCTGCAAACCATCCTCTGCCATTCCCTGGAAATCATACGGGGAAGTACGTGGTTTGTAAGCACCACCACGCAGGAACTGAGCGCCACCGGCGGCAACAGCCTGGGCTGCCTCCATAAGCTGGTCCATGCTTTCCACGGCGCAAGGTCCTGCCATTACCACAGGCTCCGGTCCGCCGATCTTTACGCCGCCAACATCAATAACAGAATTTTCCTGCTTAAATTCACGGCTCACCAATTTATATTTCTCAGTTATACGGACAGTTTTTTCTACCCCCGGCAGAGCACAATGCATCTCCAGCTCACTGATGGCCTTCTTATCACCGATAACACCAACGATAGTACGGGAAGTACCGGTGGACAAATGATAATCTAGTCCTTCAGACTTTATTTTAGTCTTTACTCTCTCTAAATCCTCTGCTGTTGAACCTGGTGCCATTACAATAATCATAATTTTTTCCTCCTCAAATAAACTATACTGCAAAATTCGTTAGTTTGAAGAAAATGTACAGGCAGAAAATAAAAAAACTCGCCCCCTGTAACAGGGACGAGCATTACTCGCGGTACCACCCTGCTTGCCTTAGCAAGCCACTCTCTTCGGGTACTAACATACCCTAGCCTACGATAACGGGGGCTTCCGACAAGGCCTACTATTAGTTCAGCCTGCAGCTCACGAGTGTATTTCGTCAGTTTCACTTACTGTGTTGCACCAACCCACAGCTCTCTGAAAAGCTCTGCTGATTACTTCTCTCGCTCAATGCCTTTTCAATATGAACATGCTTTACACTTCATGTGCCTAATTATAACAATGGGTTTATTTAGTGTCAAGCAAAATTATTCAAACAACATGGCAATTTCGTTACAATTAGGGAATTTAGGGCAATCAATACATTCCTTCCAGATTTTATGCGGAAGCTCATCCTTGCTGATTACCTTAAAACCGCATTTTTCAAAAAACTTCTCCTGATAGGTCAATGTAAAGACCTGACTGATACCCAGCTCTTTTCCCTCTTCGATGAGCCTGTGGACAATTTCCCGGCCAATTCCGCGACGGCTATGGGCAGGGTCTACTGCCAATGAACGAATTTCCGCCATAAATTCCCATGTAATATGGAGTCCACCTACACCCACAATACCATCCTTTTCATCAATGGCCACAATCATATCACGCAGTGATTCATAGAGAGCATTGCGTGAGCGGGCCAGCATCAACCCCTCCTCCGCATAATGATTAACCAGCTCATATATTTCTTCTATATCAATAAACTTTGCCTTACGATAAATCAATTGTCTCACTCCAAAACTCTACGCTACTATTTCACTTCATTGCTTGGACATACCTCTGCCAATGGACATTCCGCACATAAAGGCTTTCTTGCCTTGCATATTTTACGTCCATGCCATATAAGCCAATGATGAGCAGCTGACCATTTTTCCCGGGGAATAGCCTTCATCAGCCCCTGCTCAACTTCCATGGGAGTTTCCCCCGTTGCCAGCTTAAGTCGATTGGAAATGCGGAACACATGGGTATCCACCGCAATGGCCGGTCTGTTAAAGGCCACAGAGCTTACCACATTGGCTGTCTTTCGGCCCACGCCTGGAAGCTTTAACAAAGTATCAAAATCCTCCGGAACTTCCCCGTCAAATTCCTCCACCAAAGTCCGACAGGTGGCCATAATATTTTTTGCTTTACTCCGAAAAAGGCCACAATCACGAATCTCCTGCTCCAACGCGTCAACACCCATATCAACTATGGACTGAGCATCAGGTGCCTTGGCAAAAAGACGGGCTGTGGTAATATTTACCCGTTTATCTGTACATTGGGCAGATAGAATAACCGCTATTAAAAGCTCAAAGGGGTTGTTGTATACCAGCTCAGGCTTGGCCCCGGCATAAATCTGTCCAAGAATCTCTATTTGTTTTTCCTTGATTTTTTTGGTTACTCTCATTTTTTCACCTAAATGGCCCATTAGTTAGTCAGGCTGCGCAATGGTGCCGGAATACGGCCTCCCCTGGCAATGAAGGCCTCCGAGCTCCAGTTGTTACGAACCTTAACAATTGGGCACCGACCCAGAAGGCCACCAAATTCCACACTGTCGCCCACCTTCTTACCTGGAACAGGAATAACACGGACAGCTGTAGTCTTGTTATTAATCATACCAATTGCCGCCTCATCGGCTATAATACCAGAAATAGTTGCAGCGGTGGTATCACCTTCCACGGCTATCATATCAAGACCTACAGAGCATACACAGGTCATAGCTTCCAGCTTTTCAATGGAAAGAGAACCACATTCAATGGCTTCAATCATTCCCTGATCCTCACTTACCGGAATGAATGCTCCGGAGAGGCCACCTACATGGGATGATGCCATAAGTCCGCCCTTCTTCACCGCATCATTAAGAAGTGCCAAAGCCGCAGTAGTACCCGGCGCACCACAGCTCTCCAGCCCCATCTCCTCTAACACATTGGCAACAGAGTCACCTACAGCTGGAGTTGGTGCCAAAGAGAGGTCAATAATTCCAAAAGGCACGCCAAGACGACGGGATGCCTCACGGGCCACCAGCTGACCCACGCGGGTAATCTTAAAAGCTGTCTTCTTAATGGTTTCAGCCACCTCTGTAAAATCTGCTCCCTTAAGATCTTCAAGGGCGTGTTTTACCACACCTGGTCCGCTGACACCCACACTTACAACCTTCTCTGCTTCACTGACCCCATGGAAGGCTCCTGCCATAAAAGGATTATCCCCCGGGGCATTGCAGAATACTACCAGCTTGGCACAGCCCAGGGCATCCCGATCGCGGGTAAGCTCTGCAGTACGCTTAATTACCTCACCCATCTGGCGCACACAATCCATATTTATTCCAGC